>JBJTAA010000099.1:0-12494 GCA_046090525.1 Planctomycetota bacterium | reverse complement strand
GTCGAGGCGGGCATGCTCATCCTCACCGGTTCGAACAGCTACGCCGCCGGCACGACCGTCTCCGGCGGCACGCTCGAGGTGTCGGCTGGCGGCTCGCAGGGCGGCAGCCCGTCGGCCCTCGGCACGGGCGCCGTGTCGATCGCCGCGGGCGGACGGGTCGCCTACTGGCTGAGCTTGAGCGGTGCGGACACGATCACCAACGCCTTCTCGCTCTCCGGCGGCACGCTCCACACGACCGACGGCGCGAACACCTACGCGGGCCAAGTGACGCTCGCCTCCGGCACGAGCACGATCTCCGCCCAGTATGAAGACACGATCACGCTCTCCGGCGGTCTCTCTGGCAGCGGCAACGTCCTGTTCACGCAGTCGGGCGGCACCGGTTCCTACAACGCTCCGACCTACGTGCTCTCCGGCACCGGCGCCAACACCGGCACGGTCCGCGTCGATGGCACGTCCAACGGCAGTCCCACGAAGCTGCAACTGGCGAACGTCAACGCCCTGCAGGGCGCCACGCTCGATCTGGCGACGGCCGACGTGGGCGTGGTCGAGTTCACCGTGGCTGGCACGAACACCTACGCTCTCGGCGGCCTGCAAGGGAGCCGCAACCTCGCCCTCGGCGCGAACTCCCTCTCCGTCGGCGGCAACAACCAGAACACGACCTACTCCGGCGGCCTCTCGGGCAGCGGCTCGGTGACGAAGGCGGGCAGCGGCACGCTCCGGCTCACCGGGTCCAACAACACGAGCGGTGGCACGACCGTCTCCGCCGGCACGCTGCAGGTCGATGGGTCGATCGCCGGGCCGCTCGCCGTGACCGCCGCCGGCACGCTCAGCGGGATCGGCAGCGTGGGGGGCAACGCCACGATCGCGGGCACGCACTCGCCCGGCAACTCGCCCGGCATCCAGACCTTCGGCGGCGACCTGACCTACTCCGCGGGCGCGGTCGTGAACTGGGAACTGATCGCGAACTCCACGGGCTCGGCGGGCACGGACTTCGACCAGATCGCCGTGGGGGGCAATCTCTCCTTCGCGGGCTCGACCACCCTGGCCCTGTCGTTCGACTCCATCGGCAGCAACGTCGTCTGGGCTGACCCGTTCTGGAACGTGAACCGGGCCTGGATGGTCTACGACCTCTCCAGTGGCTCCGCGGGCAGTCTCTCGAACCTCGTGGTCGGCGGGTCGCTGCTCGACTCCCTGGGGAACTCGCTCTCGCCGACCGAGCGCGGGTTCTTCACGGCCACGCTCGTCGGCCAGGACGTGATGCTCCAGTTCACCGCCGTGCCGGAGCCCTCGACGTGGGCAGTCTGCCTCGTGGCAGCCGCCGGCGGCGGGCGCATGGTCCGTCGGCGGGCCAGTCGCTCGTAGGAACATGACACCGATGCGATTCTTGCTCCGCGGAGGCAGCGCCGCCCTCTGCATCGCTCTTGTCGCCGTGTGCGGGCCCGCCCGCCCGGCCGTCGCGCAGTCGTCCACCGTGACGACGGCGGGCGACCTCGCTGCCGCGATCCAGGCCGCCAACGCCTGGACCGGCCCGGGCCCGTACACGATTCAGTTCCAGACCAGCGGCACGCTCCAGCCGACGGCGCAGCTGGTGATCGGCCTCGCGCTCGCGAACACATCGGGCCTCGTCATCAATGGCAACAACGCCACGATCGACATGTCGCAGGCCAACGCCGGCGCCGGTGACCGGGCCTTCTTCGTGGCCAACGGCACCGTGGCCTTCAATAACCTCACGATCGCCAACGGTCGGGCCGTCGGCGGGAATGGCGGCGGCGGGGCCGGGGGCGGGGCTGGCCTCGGGGCCGGGATCTTCGTGGCCAATAGCGCGGCGATTCCGGGCGTGCCGGCGCTCGCCACGAACGTGACCCTCTCGGGCGTGCAGTTCGCCGGCAACACGGCAAGGGGTGGCGCGGGAGGCACGTACACCAACGAGTTCGGCGTGCCTTCGTTTCCCTCTACCTGGGACGGGGGCGGTGGCATGGGAGGCAACGGTGGCCAGGGCTACATCGGCGGCTTGGATACGTCGGGCGGCGGTGGCGGCGGCTTCGGATTCGGGGCCAACGGTGGCAACGGGTCTCCGAACGGAGTCGCGGGCACAGCCGGGGCGATGACGATCGCGGGCGCCGGTGGCGGCGGCGCGGGGGGCTACGGAGGCGCGGCGGGTGGTCTCAACGGCGGCGGTGGTGGCGGCGGCAACGACGGCCTCTTCGAGCGCGGCGCCGGCGGCGGTGGTGGTGTCGGCGGCGCGGCCGCGAACGGGAGTTCCGGCGGCAACGGCGGCTTCGGCGGCGGCGGCGGCGGCGCCGGCATGAACTCCGACGACGCGGGCGACGGTGGCTTTGGCGGCGGCGGTGGCAGCGGTGAAGAAACGCCGGGCACAGGCGGCTTCGGGGGTGGCGGCGGCTCCGGTTTCGACAGTGCCTTGTCCACCTCCGCGGCGCGGCCCGGTGGCTTTGGAGGTGGCGCCGGCAACGCCGGGACATACGCGAACGACGCGGGCATTTACGCCCTCGGCGGTGGTGGTGCGGGGCTGGGCGGGGCCGTGTTTGTGATGAACGGCGCCTCGCTCACGATCACGGGGGTGTCTGCCTTCACAGGCAACACCGTGGTCAGTGGCTCGGGGTGCGTGGTGCCGGCCGGCAGTGCCGGGACGTTCACCTCCGCCAACGGGTCCGCCTACGGGCCCGATCTGTTCGTGGGGGGCAACGTGATCCTGAGCCCCGCCCCGGGGCAGTCGCTCACGGTGGGCAACCTCGGCGGCGCGGGCAATCTGTCAGACCCCAACGTGGCCGCCAACCCGACCGACCCGAATGCCAACGGCTCCCTGGTCGTGACGGGCGGAGGGCTCGTGACGCTCACGGGCACGAGCTATCTCTCCGGCCCCATGACGGTCACCACGGGCACGCTCGCCCTCGCGGCCGGGGCCACGGAGCAGGGCACGAGCCTCGTGACAGTCGGTCAGAACGCCGGCGACCAGGCGACCCTCGCCTTCGGTGGCGGCTCGCAACTGACCCTCGGCGGGTGGAATCCCACGAATCCGGCCGCCTCGACCGACCAGCCCGTCATGATCGCCCGCGACGCCGGCTCGACCGGCCAGGTCGTGTTCGGCGCCGGCGCCGGCACGAGCGGGGCCTTCGTCGCCGCCCGCACGTTCACCGGCGGCTCGGGGACGGCGTCGGTGAGGTTCGCGCAGCAGTATGCGGCCGGCTCCGCGAGCGACGCCGTGTATCCATTTTTCACCACGCTCACCGGCTCCCTCGGGGTCGTGCAGGACGGCCCGGGCACCACCGTGCTCGAGCCGCTCTACGGGCCCAACACGTTTTCCGGCCCGGTGACCGTGAGTTCCGGCACGCTCGCCACGGCCGGCGTCGCGGCGGCCCTCGCCGGCACGAATGCCATCACGCTGAACTCCGGCGGCGTGTTCGCCCCGGGCCAGAGCAACGGCGTGAACGATGCCGCGGCGGTCGTGCTCGCCGGTGGCGTGCTCGCCCCGGCGGCGTCGCTCTCGGAGTCGTTCGCGGCGCTGAGCATCACGGCCTCCTCCCGAATAGACTTCGGCGGCGGGGCCACGACGCTCTCCTTCAACTTCTTCTCCATCTCGTCGCCGCTCGCGATCTGGAACTACTCCGCCGCGAACGACCTGCTCACGGTCACGACAGGCGTGGCGACGGGGAGCCTCGCACAGGTCTCCTTCTACGCCGACGCCGGCCAGACCTTCCTCGGCACGGGCACTTTCTCCGGCACCTCGATCGTGCCCGTGCCCGAGCCCTCCGCCTGCGTCCTGGCCGGCGCGGCGATCGCCTGCGGCGGCCTCGTCATGTGGCGGCAGGGTAGACAACGCGGCCGGGGCCGGGAATGATCTCGGGCTCTCCCCGGCCCCGTCGGACCCGCCATGCCCCGCGCGCTCGAACAGATCCGCAACATCGGCATCGTGGCTCACATCGATGCCGGCAAGACGACGCTCACCGAGCGGATGCTCTTCTACTCGAAGGCCAGCCACCGCCTCGGCGAGGTTGACCGGGGCACGACCGTCACCGACTTCGACCCCGAGGAGCAGGAGCGGGGGATCACGATCTACTCGGCGGCCGTCTCGTTCCAGTGGCGGGACGTGACGGTCAACCTGATCGACACCCCCGGCCACGTCGACTTCACCGCCGAGGTGGAGCGGAGCCTGCGGGTGCTCGACGGGGCGGTGGTCGTGTTCAGCGCCCGGGAGGGGGTGGAGGCCCAGAGCGAGACGGTCTGGCGGCAGGCCGACCGCTACGGGGTGCCACGGCTGGCGCTCGTCAACAAGCTCGACCGCGAGGGGGCCGATTATTTCGGCACGATCAAGCAGATCGAGCAGCGGCTGGGGGCCAAGCCGCTGGTGCTCCAGGTGCCGCTGGGGATGGGGCCGCCGCACGTCAAGGATCCCTTTCGCGGGCTCGTCGACCTCGTGACCATGGAACTGCTCACGTTTCCCCCCAAGGACGAAGCGCTGGCCGGCGGCCCGGGGGCGCTGGAGGTCCGCCGCGGGCCGATCCCGCCGGAGGCGGCCGACCTTGCGGCGGAGTGGCGGGAGCAACTCGTCTCGACGCTCTTCGACTATTCCGACGAGGTGGCGGAACTGGCCCTGGCGGAGGCCGAGATCCCGCCGGAGCTGGTTCGCAAGGTGGTCCGCCAGGCCACGATCGCGCGGCTCGTGGTGCCGGTGTTCGGCGGCTCGGCCCTCGACTGCATCGGCGTGCAGCCGGTGCTCGACGCGGTGGCCGCGTATCTCCCGAGCCCGGCCGACGTGCCGCCGGTGGAGGGTCTCGACCCGGAGAAGAAGACGCCCACCGTCATCACCCGGCCGCCCGACCCGAAGGCCCCGTTCTGCGGGCTCGTCTTCAAGATCCTGGCCGAGAAGCACGGCGACCTGGCGTTCCTGCGTGTCTATTCGGGCACGCTCAAGGCCGGCAGCCGGGCCTGGAATCCGGCCAAGGGCAAGAAGGAGAACATCGCCCAGCTCTGGCACGTGCAGGCCGACCGCCGCGAGCAGGTGGCGGAGGCGAAGGCGGGCGACATCGTGGGGGTGATCGGGCCGCGGGCGAGCGTCACCGGCGACACGCTCTGCGACGCCGCCGCCCCGATCCTGCTCGAGACGATCACCTTCCCGGAGACGGTGATCTCGATGGCGATCGAGCCGGAGACGAGCCTCGAGCGGAAGAAGCTCTCCGAAGCGCTCGAGATGATGAAGCGGCAGGATCCGACCTTCCGGGCCGTGGAGAGCGAGGAGACCGGCCAGACCCTGATTTCGGGGATGGGGGAACTCCACCTGGAGGTGATCCGGCATCGGTTGGAGCGGGATTTCAAGCTCAAGTGCCGGGTGCACAAGCCGCGGGTGAGCTACAAGGAGACGCTCGACAAGGCCGCGACCGTCAGCGGCGAGAGCAACCGGGAGGTGGGCGGGCAGACGCTCGTGGCCACCGTCACGCTCCGGGGCGAGCCGACCGGGGAGCAGGGGCCGGTCACGGTGGAGCAGGGCTGGTTTCCCGAGAGCGACGCGCTTGCCGCGATCGCGGCCACGATGACCGAGGCCGTGCGGGAGAGCGCGGAGCGGGGGGGCCTCAAGGGCTGCCCGCTGTGGGGCGTGCGGATCGTGGTGCTCGAGAGCCCGATCCCCGAGCCGCCGCCGGGCGATGTGGCGATCCGGATCGCGGCCGCCGACGCGATCGAGAACCTGCTCGGCAAGGCGGGGACGGTGCTGCTCGAGCCGGTGATGAAGGTGGAGGTGACCGTGCCGGAGGATCATCTCGGCGACGTGATCAACGACCTCCAGCAGCGGCGGGCGATCATCACGGCCACGGAGATCCGGGGCGGGGCGACGGTGCTCACGGCCGAGGCTCCGCTGGCGAGCATGTTCGGCTACTCGGCGGCGGTGCGGAGCGTCAGCCAGGGGCGGGCCAGCTTCACGATGGCCCCGTTGAAATACGGCCCCGCCCCCTCCGAGACGGCCGACGCGTACTTGTAGGCCGCGGGCGATGCCATCGCTGGCCCTTGCCGCCTTGCCGGGCCTCGCTTGGCGAATCGCCCGCCAGTAGCGGCGGGCATCCTGCCCGCCGAATGCGGTCTGTCATTCCACGCGGATTCCGCGGGCAAGATGCCCGCGGCTACTGTTCCGGGGCGACGCGTCATCTGCCGCGGCTCCGGGCGCAGCTGTGGATCCGCGAGGGGTTGCCCGGGCCCCGGAGCCGGCCTTGGCAGCGAGCGAAGGCAGGATGCCGAGAGCGAGCTGGCACGGAGCGAGCACAGGGCAGGATGCCCGTAGCGAGCGTCCGGCGATGGGGCATGGGCGACCCCGAGCCTGCGCGACCCGCGACGAACGCAATCCGGTCACGGCGTGACCGGACTCCTGGGGCGTGATCCGGTCACTGTGTGACCGTGCTCCTGGGACGTGATCCGGCGATGGCGTGACCGGACTCCTGGGTCACGTGATCAGGGGATCCACGATGCCGTAGATATCGGTGCCGATCGTGAGGCGGCCGACTTCCTCGTGCGAGCCGTCGAGCCGGTGGACGGCGATGGCCGTGGTCGACACGGTGTAGAGCCGGTCGGCGATCCGCAGGCTGCGGAGCACCGGGCTGTCGTGCCGGACGTCGAAGGCGGGCGTGAAGCCCGCGTCGCGATCGACGGCGAAGACCTTCACGACGAAGTCGGAGCGGATTGCGACCGAAGCTTCGATGAGCTCGCCGCCAGCCTCGACAGGCTCGCTGCTCCAGGTCGCCTCCGTCATCGGCACGGCCAGGAGCCCGTGGGTCGGGAACCAGGAGAAGGCGTGGTGATCCCAGGCGGCCTCCGACGAGGTCCAGCCGTCGGGCCCGCCCAGCGTGACGGCATCGACCTCGGCCGGTGCGGCCGGATTGGAGACGTCGAACAGCGAGAGCTTGCTCGTGTTGGGCGTGTCGCCCTGGCCGATCCCGAACAGTCGGCCCTCCGCCATCGGGTGCAGGTAGGAGGAGAAGCCGGGGATCTTGAGCTCGCCGGTGATGCGGGGATTCCGCGGATCGGCCAGGTCGATCACGAACAGCGGATCCACCTGTTCGAAGGTGACGAGGAAGGCCTCGGCGCCGATGAACCGGACGGCCTTGAGGTCCTCGCCCGGGGCGATCCCGGTGACGCTGCCGAGCGTGACGAAGCCCTGGCCCTCGCGGCCGAGCACGTGCACCGCACTGGCCGCCGATCGCCCCCACGAGCCGGTCTGAGTGGCGATCCGGAAGGTGCCGTCGGCGGCTTCGTCCATGGCGAACTGGTTCGGCACGAAGCCCGGCACCTTGCCCGAAGCGAGATACTCGATCCGCTCGCCGAGCGAGAAGGCCGTGAGGGTCGTGAGCGGCCCCGAGGCGCTGTCCCAGGATGTGCCGGCCACGTAGACGGCCTCGGGCGATGCGTAGACGGTGCCTCCCATGCCCACCATCACCGCGGCGGCGTCGATCCCGGGCCGATCGTCCGCCGTCGACAGCCGGGCCACCGTGACGAGGCCACCGTCGCCTCCGCCGGCCGAGACGTGCACCGAGGCGGACGAGAGGAACGCCGGGAGCGGTCCCCCGGCCGCGGCCGTTCGCAGGACGTCGCCGTTGTCGACGACGAGATAGACGCTCTCGCCGATCCCGCGGGCGGCCACGAGCGAGCCCTCGAGCGACGTCTGCTCGGCGAGCGTCGGGGCGGCCGGATCCGTGAGGTCGAACACGCTGACCACGACCTTCCCGGCCGACATCGGCATCCTGTCCACGGCCATGGTCACCAGTTCCCCGACGGAGACGGCGGCCGGCGCCGCGTCGCCCACGATCGGCTGCGGCAGACCGATCCACGACCACTCGCTGGAGACGACCGTGACCCGGCCGTCGCCCACGAACAGGCCCGTCGCGAAGCCGGGCAGGCGCGTGCGCGAGAGCACCCCGAGGCTCGTGGGGTCGGCATCGATCACCAGGAGTTCCCCACCGACGGCCGCGTACACGAAGCGACCATCGGTCTTGACGATGTCGGCCTCCTCGACGCCGGCGACCTGGTTGTTGGTGCCGGAGTGGTCGGCCGCGGTGCCGGTCATGGCCGCCAGCGACCCGCCGCCCGCCCCGGACGCCCCGGTCAGTTGCACCCGCAGCCGCTCCGGGATGCCGCCCGTCGTTCGGCCGCTGGCCCGCAGCATCCGCCGCAGTTCGGCCTCACCCCGTGCCTCGAACATGGGGTTGGTCTGCTTGCTTTCCTGGAACCGGTCGGTTGCATCCCGATAGAGCCGGTCGCCGGAGGCCGCGGCGAACAGCCGGTCGCGGCCCGCGCCGCCGCCGAGCGTGTCACGGCCCGTGGCCGCCACGAGCAGATCGGCACCGCGGCCGCCGCCGAGGACATCGTCGCCGGCGCCGCCGAGCATCACGTCGTGGCCATCGCGGCCGCGGATGCGGTCGTTGCCGCCACCGCCGTCGAGCGTGTCGTCGCCCGCGCCGCCGTCGAGCAGGTCGGGGCCGTCGCCCCCGACGAGCACGTCGTCGCCGAGCCCGCCGTAGAGCACGAAGCCCCGGGTCAGCCCCGGCGCCTCGACGCGGATCACGTCGTCGCCCCGCCCGCCGTGGATCCGGATCTCGCCCCGGCCGGCGATCGGCCGCGTGCCCACGACCGACCCGTTCACCGTCACCTGCAGGAGGGCCGGGTTCGCAGGATGGCGCTCGACCACGATCAGATCGTCGAGGGCCAGCGGGTCGGTGTCGCCGACGATGATCCAAGGCGCGGCCGTGAGCAGCCGGCGGGGCTCGAGCCGCTCGCCTCCGGCGACGTGACGGGCAGGGCGGCGCGCGGTGATTCGCTTGGGCATGGAGCGACTCCAGGGGAGGGCCGGGGCGGCGGAGGGCGGCCGCGGGGGCGGGAACGCTATCGGGCCGCCATCGTCCCCCACAAGGGCGCCCGCGGAGGCGCGACCACCGACTGGTGAACCTCGGCAAGTCGGGGCACGTAGAATCGCCCGTCGCAGCGGCGGTCGGTCCCACGTGCGTTCGCGGGCCTGCCCATCCTGCGCAGGAGGTCATCATGCGATCGCGCCACGCTTCGATCCTCGCAGTCGCCTGCGGCGTTGCCCTGGCCTTCACGGCCGAGGCCCGGGCCGTGAGCCCCCGGAACCCCTACCGCTCGTTCAACC
Source organism: Planctomycetota bacterium (assembly GCA_046090525.1). Taxonomy (GTDB): domain Bacteria; phylum Planctomycetota; class Planctomycetia; order Pirellulales; family UBA1268; genus QWPN01. Next base: position 3,352 of record JBJTAA010000099.1, on the reverse strand, counting down.
CCTCAGGCCTGAACTACGGCTCGATGCAGTGGGAGAAGGCCCAGCGACAGGGCAAGCGGGTCTGGCCCTACTCCAACACGCCCTCGCGAAACTACGAGCGCGGCGGCAACGTCTCGGTGGGCGGCTTCAGCGGCGCCGGCGGCGGCGCGATCATCCAGGGGAGCGGATCCTCCCGCTCGGGCCGCGGGCTGTTCCGCCGGCGGTGACCGCCCGACATCAGCGCGGCGGATCGCTCTGGTAGATCCGATACTTCTTCGTCACGAGCGCCCCGCCCCGTTCGAGCGTCCGCTTCGACAGGTGGTTGCTCTCGAGCACCCAGGAGAACTCGGCCTCTTCCATGCCCCAGTCGAGCACCGGCTGCACGAGGGCCGCCGTGAGCACGAGGCCCACGCCCCAGGCCTGATACTCGGGCACGACGTTGGTGCTGATGGCCCGCATCCGCTTGATGCCCCGCTTGTTCCAGAGGAGCTTGAGGAAGCCGAAGGGAAACAGCCGCCCGTTGATCGCCTTGATCCGCGGGTTGTAGTCAAGCAGGCAGAAGACCGTGCCCACCGGCTTGCCGTCCACCTCGGCCACGAGCGCCAGCTCGGGCACGATCAGGTGCTTGAGGCTCGCGGCCATGTGCCTGACCTCGCCCGGCGAGAGGGGGACGAAGCCCCAGGTGCCGCCGAGGCTCGAGTTGTAGATGTCGAGGAACATCCGCACCTCGTCGTCGAACCGTCGGCGATCGAGGGGCCGCACCTTGACGCCGAATCGCTCCTTGACTCCCTCCACCATCACGCCGAGCTTCGAGTCGAGCGAGGCGAGCATCGAGGTCTTGCCCCAGAAGGCGTAGAGATCCTCGATCTTGCCGAACCCGTTCTGCTCGACGAGCCCGGCGTAATACGGGCGGTTGTGGGTCATCATGAAGAACGGCGGCGTGTCGAAGCCCTCGATCAAGAGGCCGCACTCGTAGTTCATCGAGGGGTTGACCGGGCCGCGGATCGCCTTCATCCCCAGGCCGTGCAGCCAGTCGGCCGCCGCGCCGAAGAGCGCCCGGGCGGCCGCGGGGTCGTCGTCACACTCGAAGAACCCGAAGAACCCGCGGTTCTCGCCATACCGCTCGATGTGGCCGGCATTCACGATCGCCGTGATCCGGCCCACGTCCTGCCCGCCGCGGCGGGCCAGGAAGGAGCGGCTCCGCGACTTCTCGTAGAAGGGATGGGGCCGGAAGCCGAGCAGTTCTTCCTGGGAATGGAGGAGCGGCGGCATCCAGCAGGGGTCGGCCGCGTAGATCCGCCAGGGAAGCTTCAGGAACCGCTTCTCTTGGGCCCGCGTCTCCACGGGCTCGACCACCACGTCCGCCACGCACGACCCTCCTTGCCCGCTCGCAAGCAACCGCGACGCCTGCCGGAACCATCGGCTGCCGGCCGCCGTAAACCCTTGAGATTCAAGGGTTTGGCCGGGCTGCGGCGCATCTTCGGGCCGGGGCCGGATGTTCGTCAACATCGGCAGGGCCGCGGGGCCGTCAAAGTCGCCCCACCCCCTCATCCGAAATAGAATCGTCGCCGGGTTCGTCCGATGGATCGCTCGACCCGGCGCCTGCTGCCGCCTGGAGACCGGTCCGCCGATGATCGCACCCCGGCCGTTCGACACATCCGGCGACTGCCTGGTCACCGGGGCCACGGGCCTCGTGGGCAACAACGTCGTCCGCCAGCTGCTCGCCCGCGACGTGGGGGTGAAGGTGCTCGTGCGGCAGACGAGCCCGGTGGGCGACACGGCCCTCGCCGGCCTCGCCGTCGAGCGGGTGGCCGGCGGCCTCGCCGACGAAGCCGCGCTCGAGCGGGCGCTGGACGGCGTGTCGTGCGTCGTCCATTCGGCTGCCTTCGTGCACTGCGGCTGGCGGCACGGCGACGAGATGCGGGAGGTCAACGTCGAGGGCACGCGGCGGATCGCCCGCGCCGCCCGGCGGGCCGGGGCGCGGCTCGTGCACGTCTCGAGCGTGGACGCCATCGGGCTGCGGCCCGACGGCGAGCCGGCCGACGAGGAGACGCCGCCGGGCGTGATGCCCGAGTGCCCCTACGTGGTCACGAAACGCGAGGCCGAGCAGGCGGTCCTGGAGGAGGTCGAGCGCGGCCTCGACGCGGTGATCGTCAATCCCGTCTACATGCTCGGCCCCTGGGACTGGAAGCCTTCGAGCGGCCGGATGCTCCTGGAGGTGGCGGCGGGCAAGGGGCTCTTCGCGCCGCCGGGGGGCAACGACTTCGTGGACGTCCGCGACGTGGCGGCCGGCATCCTCGCCGCCCTGGCCCGGGGCCGCACGGGACGCCGCTACATTCTCGGCGGCCACGGCATGAGCTACCTCGATGCCTGGCGGGTGATGGCCCGCGTGACCGGCCGGATGCAGCCGCTCGGGTTCGCGCCCAAGCCGTTCGTGCGGCTGGCGGGCTGGGTGGGCGACCTGGCCGCGGCGTTCCGCCGCCGGGAGGGGGACGTGAACTCGGCCGCCACCTCGATGTCGATGCTCAACCACAACTTCACCTGCCGCCGGGCGATCGACGAACTGGGCTACAGCTTCCGCCCCATCGAGGACACCGTGCAGGACGCCTGGGACTGGTTCCTGGCCCGCGGCTACGCGAAGGCACTCCGCCCGGCGATCGCGCGGTAAGGCGCGGTAGGATTCGGGCTGCGTTCCCGTCTCCCCGCGGCCCCCGCCCATGCCCCACATCCTCGTCGTCGAGGACGAAGAACATCTCGCCTTCGGCATCAAGTTCAACCTCGAGGCCGAGGGGCACGCCGTCAGCGTGGCGGGCGACGGCCAGGCGGCCCTCGACCTGATGCACGCGGCCGCGCCGCCGGTCGACCTGGTCGTGCTCGACATCATGCTGCCGGGCATGAGCGGCTACGCCGTCTGCGAGGCGATCCGCAAGGCCGGCAACGACCTCCCGGTGGTGATGCTCACCGCCCGCACGCTCGTCGAGGATCGGATCCGCGGCTTCGACGCCGGCACCGACGTCTACCTGCAGAAGCCCTTCGACCTCGAGGAACTGCTCTCGGTGGTCAGGAACCTGCTCGCCCGCCGGAGCCGGGGCGACCGCGCCGCCCCGCCGGCGAGCGGTGGCGGATCGTCCCCCGAGGCGGTCTACCGCTTCGGCTCGGCCGAGGTCAACTTCGACACCTGGGTGGTGACGGTCCGCGGCCAGCCGGTGCGGCTGACGAGCCTGGAGATGAAGCTGCTCAAGTATCTCGTGGAGCACGAGGGCAAGGTGGTGGCCCGCAAGGAGCTGCTCGAGAACGTCTGGGGGCTCACCCGCGCCCCGGCCACCCGGACGGTGGACACCTTCATGCTCGCGCTGCGGAAGTATTTCGAGGA
>JBJTAA010000098.1:0-11359 GCA_046090525.1 Planctomycetota bacterium | reverse complement strand
GGCGGGCCCGGGGCGATCACGGCGCCGGGGGGCAGTTGCTCGGGCGGGATCGGCTGGCCGTAGACCGGGCCGGACGGAGGCGGGGCGGCGGGTGACGCGGCTCCCGGGGCGGTCGCTCCTTCCGGCGGTTCGTAGTAGGGCGCGGCCTGCGGCACGGGAGGCACGCCGAGTTTCGCGAGGAGCTTGCCCAGCATCGTCTGCTCGAGCAGCGGGTCGCGGCCCAGCGGAATCCAGCCGGCCGTGGGCGTGGGCGCGGCCACGGGCCGCGGCTGGTCGCCCACCTGCTGACCAAGCGTCGGCAGCGGAGTGCCGTAGCGGTAGAGCGAGTCGTCGTTGCGGAACGACGCGCCGCCGGCGGTGGCCCGCATCGGCCGGGCGAGGTATTCGAGCTCCTTGTTGACGACCACCTCGACCCGCCAGCCGGCCGGGTCGGGGATCAGCCGCATGGTGCCGATCCGGCGGATCGACTGGAGCGTCGATTCCCAACGCTCGTTCCAGCCGACGGAGTCGCCCCGCCAGGGCTCGAGGATGGTGGCTCCGGTCTGCGGGAAGGTGTCGATCCGCCCCTCGGTGGGCACGCCCCCCGCGAACACCACCCGCTGCTCCGACTGCACCTTGAAGTAGTCGTCGGCGACGTCGACCATCTTGGTCCAGACCGTCTCCGCATCGAGTGGCGGGATGACGACGGCGTTGCGCGGCGCGGGGGGCGGCCCCGGCACGACCGGGCCGCCGGGGCCGATCACGGTGCCCTCGGGCAGCGGGGCGAACGGGTCGGGCTGGGTCGTCGCCGGCGCCGGCAGCGGCAACGGCGCCTGCGCCTGGACGGGCAGGCCGCCGGCCGCCGTCGCGAGGATGATCAGGATCGCCAGCCACACCATCGAACGCCTGCCCTGGTCCGCGGAAACACGGGGGGCAGGATGGTCGCGAAGCGGCCGGCCCGCTTCAAGGCCGGTTTTGCGGCGGGAAACGCCGCTTCAGCCGCAGCCGAGGCGGCTGGCCAGCTGCTCGAACTCGCGGGCGTGGCGGGCGTGGGAGGTGTGCATGTGCTCCCCCTGCGAGAGGAACTTCAGCCGGTCGTCGCGGTCGAGGCCCCGGGCCCTGAGGATCCGCTCGAACGGCTGGCGGGCCTGGGCGTAGACCACGAGCAGCTTGTGCTCGTCGAACTGCACCTCGAGCGACTGCTCCGGATGGAGCACCGCGATCCCGGTGCAGCCGTCGTTGAGCAGGAGATCCTCGAAATCCCACAGCAGGCTCTCGAGCACCGTCCGCTCGACCCCCTCGCGGGAATACTCGCGGACGCCGACCGCCTCCTCGTGGGAGGATTCGAGGATCACGTCGACCGTGTCGCCGAGCGGCTCGAGCAGTTCCAGAAAGGTCTCGAAGAGCGACTCGGCCGAGACGGCCGCGACGAGCGCCGGCATCCGCGCGCCCGACGTCGGATCGACGTAGGCGTCGTGGCGAAAGCCGGCCCGGGGGACGATGTCGAGCTGCCAGCCCGGCCGCACGGCCTCGGTGAGCGTGAATCGGCCGTAGGTGGTGCGGGCCATGTGGGCTTCGAGGCTGGCCTGGTCGGGGGCGGCCGGAGCCTCGGGCATGGCCGAGAGTGCCTTGAGGGCCGGAGCGGCGGGCCGCTGGGCGGCGGATTCGTCGAGGAAGCGCATCGTTTCGGGCTCGGACGGATGAGGGGATGGGCCGGGGAGCGTCCGGCGGGCCAGGGCCTCGTCCGGCGTTCACCTCTAGCGTAGGACACGCTTTCGCGCCGTGCGGACGCGGGGCGCGAGGCCGGAAAATCCCGGGCCGGCGGGCCGGACGCGCCCGGAATCGTTGTCGCCCCGGGCCCCGGGCCCCATAATCCGGGGCTTTCCCCGGACCGGGCCCCAGGAGACTCGAATCAGGCATGGATGGGAAAATCGTCGCCACCGGAATCACCTTCGACGACGTGCTGCTGCTGCCCCGCCGGTCGGCGGTCGTGCCCGCCGAGACCGACGTGGCCACCCGGCTGACCCGCGGGATCGAGCTCAACATCCCGATCGTCAGCTCGCCGATGGACACCGTCACGGAGAGCGAGATGGCCATCGCCCTGGCCCAGGAGGGAGGCCTGGGGGTGATCCACAAGAACCTCTCGATCGAGCGGCAGGCGGAGGAGGTCGACAAGGTCAAGCGGAGCGCCAACGGGATCATCATGGACCCCGTCACGCTCCCTCCCGACGCCACCGTGGCCCGGGCCCGCGAGGTGATGGATCAGCACAACATCTCGGGCGTGCCGATCACGGCCGGGGGGCGGAAGCTGGTCGGCATCATCACCCGTCGCGACCTGCGGTTCCTCGAGAGCGGCGAGACGCCGATCGCCGACATCATGACGAAGTCGGGCCTCGTCACGGCCACCGGCACCGTCTCGCTCGACGAGGCCGAGAAGATCCTGATGGCCAACAAGGTCGAGAAGCTCCTGCTCGTCGACGGGGCCGGCCTGCTCACCGGCCTGATCACGATCAAGGACATCGACATGATGAAGCGGTTCCCGATGGCCTGCAAAGACAGGCAGGGAAGGCTGCGGGTCGGGGCCGCGGTGGGCGTCCTCGACGAGGAGCGGGCGGCCGCCCTGATCGCCAAGGGCGTGGACGTCCTGATCGTGGACAGCGCCCACGGCCACTCCGAGAACGTCATCGACACCGTTGCGGCGATCAAGAAACGCTGGGCGATCGAGGTGGTTGCGGGAAACGTGGCAACCCGGGAAGGCTGTCGCGATTTGATCGCGGCCGGCGCGGATGGGATCAAAGTCGGGATCGGTCCCGGGTCGATCTGTACGACGCGGGTCATCTCCGGTGTCGGCGTCCCCCAGATCTCGGCGATCTGGGAGGCCACGCAGGAGGCGGCCGGTGCCGGCGTTCCCGTGATCGCCGACGGTGGCATCCGCTACTCGGGAGACATCACCAAGGCGATCGCCGCCGGGGCCCATGCCGTGATGATCGGCGGGCTCCTGGCGGGCACGGCGGAGAGCCCCGGGCAGACCGTCCTCTACCAGGGGCGGACCTTCAAGGCCTACCGCGGGATGGGATCGCTGGGGGCGATGGTCAAGGGGTCGAGCGAACGCTACCGTCAGAAGGCCACGGGGAGGTCCGGCGACAAGCTCGTGCCGGAGGGAGTCGAGGGTCGGGTGCCCTTCAAGGGGCCCTTGAGCGTGTTCGTCTACCAGCTCGTCGGCGGCCTGCGGGCCGGCATGGGCTACTGCGGCACGCGGACCATCGAGGAACTCCGCCGCGACGCGCGTTTCATCCAGGTCACGGCCGCCAGCGTCCGCGAGAGCCATCCCCATGACATCGCCATCACCCAGGAAGCGCCCAACTACTCGGCGGAACGCGCGGGCGAGTGAGCCCGCCTCCCTCCGGCTGGCCGCCATGCTTGCCCTCGGCCTGCTGCCCGCCGCCTGCCTGGCGGCCGGCTGGCAGGACTTCGTCCGCTCGCCGGAGGAGGCGCTGCGGCTGCCCGTCCGCGAGGCGGCCGTGATCGCCGCCGGGGGGACGGCCGCCGAGTCCGACGCCGACTGCGTGGTCTGTGCGGCCGAGGCCGCCGTCGGCAAGCAGCCCTGCGCCGAGGAAGCCGAGGACTGCCGCGACGAGCTGGCCAAGCTCCGGGGCGACCGGCTCGCCGCGATCGACCTCGACATCCGCGTCGGCGGCCGCGCCGGCAACGACTACCCCTGCGAGTGCCGGCTCGAGGGAGACTCGTTCGAGCCGCGACGGTTCGCCACCACGATGTTCACCTGGAAGGCCGCCGGCAACTGCCACAAGCCGCTCTACTTCGAGGATTGGCAGCTCGAGCGGTATGGCCACTCGCACGGTCCGCTGGCCGATCCCTTCTTCTCGGCCGCGCACTTCTTCGTGACGCTCCCCGTGCTCCCCTACAAGATGGGCGTGGAACTGCCCTGGGAGTGTGTCTATCCGCTGGGCTACTACCGGCCCGGCAGCTGTGCGCCCTGGACGGTGCCGGCGGTGCCGATCAGCCTCCGCGGCTTCGCCGTCCAGGCGGCCACGGTCACGGGCATCGTGTTCGTGATGCCTTGAGCCCAGGAGCCCGGTTCCGCCGGAACCGGTTCTGCTTCCGCGTCGCGCCGAGTCCGATCCGGTCACGGCGTGACCGGACTCCAGGGGCCTGTGGTCACCGCTTCGTGATCGCGGCGATGTACGCGTAGCGGCGGGCAACCGACTCGAAGGCGACGTCGGCCCGGCCCGAGCGGCCGAGCGCCACGAGCGCCTCGTGCACCTCCGGCCGGTAGTGGACGTGGAACAGGGCCAGCCACTTCTTCAGGCCGGCCGCGAACAGGCCCGGCAGTTCCGCCTGGTCCCAGAAGTCCACGATCAGGAGCAGGCCGCCCGGCCGGAGATTGGCGAGGGCCGCCTCGATCGCGCCCGGCCAGGTGGGCACCATCGAGAGGCAGTAGGAGAAGAAGATCGTGTCGAAGGGCCGTTCGAGGCCGAACATCGCCGCCGCGTCGAGCTCCTCCGCGAGGCCCTGCCGGAGCCGGATCGGCTCGAGGCCCGCGGCGGGCACGTGGGCCCGGGCGATGCTGCCGGCGGCGGTGTCGAGCATCTCCTGGGAGGCGTCGAGGCCGCAGAGCAAGCCGGGCTGGGGGCGGCGGGCGAGCTTGATCAGGTTGCGGGCGGTGCCGCAGCCCACTTCGCAGGTGGCGGTGCCCGGCCCCGTGGGCACCCGCGCCAGCAGCCGGTCGCGGCCCAGCAGGTAGTAGGCCCGCGTGACGTCGTAGACGTGCCGCGTGAGCCGATACATCCGGTCCATGGCGACCGCCTGGTCGGCGGGCCGCGCGGCCGCGGGGTCGCTCGTCATGCCGACCCGCCCACCCGCTCGTAGATGTGGAACATGCCGTAGATCGCGGAGCGATCCTGAGCGTGCAGCGCCCGCGCCCGCTCCTGGTCGTAGCGGAAGAGCGCCCGCGTCGCGGGCGACAGGGCCGCTTCCACCGGCGACTTCTCCCCCGCGGTGCGGAAGATCACCCGGCTGCCCGGGCCGCCCACGCGGGCGATCTCGGTCCACAGCTCCTCGATCACCGGCGGGGGCATCCAATCCTGGCTGTCGAGCAGCACGAAGGCGTTGAGGCTGCCCGGCTGCTCGAGCCGCAGCTGGTCGGTGAGCGAGGCGACGTGGGTCTCGACCCGATCGACGAGCGACTTGATCTTCTCGTAGTTCTCCCGCTTCAGGTAGTCGGGCAGCGCCCGGCGGTTCTCGTGGTCGTAGCGTCGGCCGAACGCCTGCCAGGTGAAGTAGTTGTCGTCGAGCGGGAAGCCGCAGGCCAGCCGGCGGATCCGCTCCTTGTACATCTCGAACAGCTTGCCGCCGTCCCCCTCCTGCTCCTCGAGCATGGCCGCATGCTGGCTCGGCGGGATGCCGAGGCTGTAGACGGCCACGGGCTGACGGCCCAGCCAGCGAACGAGCCGGTTGTCGAACAGCGGCGCGTAGTCTTCGTCGAAGATCCGCTGCTGCTCGGCGAGCGTGCGGGCCGCCAGCAGCCGGTTCGGATCCCGTTTCATCCGCCGGGCGATCCCGTGCGTGATGCGGAAGAACTGGCCGAGCTTGGCATGCTCGTACAGGCCGCGCTTGAAGTAGTTGAGCCGCCGCGGGCCGATCGTGCGGCCCGGCCAGTCGGTCGATTCCCAGAAGGCCCGGGTCAGCGGATCGAGGTGGGGCTGCAGGTAGCGGCGGTAGTTGGCGATGTTGTCGGGGTGCCGGCCGTACCCGAAGAAGTTGTAGAAGGTGTCGTAGTCGGGCAGGTGCTTGATTGCGGCGAGCTTCAGCCGCGTGAGCGCCATGTGGTTGGCGTTGAGATCCACCGCCACGATCCGCTTCGGCTCGTGGATCAGGTAGTTGAGCAGGTTGCAGCCGCCGCTGGAGATGGCCAGCAGGCTCGTCTCGGGGCCGATCGCCAACGCCTCGGCGTCGACCCGCGGATCCTCCCAGATCTGGTTGTAGACGAAGCCCCGGAACCAGAGCGTGAACATCCGCTCGAGCATGCCCCGGCGGCTGGCCAGCCGATGGTGGTGCACGGCCTTGCGGAGGCGATGGGTGTTGTCGTGGGCGGGCGCGAGGCTGCTCATGGCCGGGATCGATTCCCAGGAGTGACCGGGCGAAGCCCGCAGAATGTAGCCGACGCCGAGCCAGGGCGTCGACGGTGGCTCCGCCCGCGGGCCCGAATGCCCGGCCTTGCGGGGTGGCCCGGCTCAGAACGTGGCGGCGGGGGCGGCGGCGTCCCGGCCCGCCGGCGGCGCGACGCTGTCGATCCCGCGGACGGCCTCGCCCACGGCCTGATCGAGCTCGCGGCCCAGCCGGACCACGTCCTGCTCGGTGGCCGCGAGCCGCTCGGCGGCCCGCTTGGCCTCGGCCTCGAAGGCGTCGGCGAGCTTGGTCGCGGCGGCGACGTCCCGCTCCCACTTCACGAGGTCGGCGGTCAGCTCGTTCACCTGCTCGCCGACCAGGGCCCGTTCGGCCGTCACGTTCGCCTGCCCCTGGCTGAGCCGCTTGTTGGCCGCGTCGAGGGCCACGATCTCCGCTTGCAGGGTCCGCATCAGCGTGGCCAGACCGTCGGCCATCACGTCGCCGGCAGCCTCGCCCCCGGGCACGACCGAGCCGTGCACGAGCGTGGCGGCGTCGATCAGGCGGCGCCGGCGGAACACCTTGCGGATCGTGACCTTGCCCTCCCCTTCGAGCTCGAAGGCCTTGCCGAGTTCCACCTCGACCTCGAGGTCGGCTCCGTCGCCGGCCGCGCCCTCCCGCTCCAGCCCGAGGAAGGCGTCGAGATCGACCTGATCCTTGAAGGCCACCTCCGCCCAGACCTCGCCGGGCAGCGTCTCGCCGGCTGCGAGCGACTCGCGGATCGCCGGCCAATCGGCCTCGTCGACCGTCTCCCGCTCGTCGGCGTCGCGGGCGGAGAGCGCGTGCCGCTCGACGCCTTCCCGGAACGGCTCGGGCACCAGCTCCGCCAGTTCCTCGTCGGATCGCTTCGCCACCCGCGGCGCGATGCCGTCGTCCACGCCCTCGCCGGCGGCCCCGCTCCGCGCGACCTTGGAGAACGCGAGCCACCGGTCGGCCGGCAGCTTGTCGTAGACGGTGACGGCGTCGTAAGCGCGGCTCCAGGCGGCCCGGTCGTAGTCGTCGGGCGGGGCGGTCTGCGCGACCGAGAGCGTCAGCGCCCCGGTCGCGGGGTCCGCGGCCACGTTCTCGACGAGGAACGCGCCGAGGTACAGGCCGCCCTCCGTGGCGGGCGTCTCGTCGAACACGTAGACGATCGTGCCCGGATCGATGGCCTGCCCGGTCGGCTTGGCCGCCGGCGCGGCCTCCCCGGCCGCGGCCCCATCGCCTTCGGGCTCCGCCGCCGCCGGGGCCGGCAGGGTGATCGAGCCCGCGGCCCCCTGGGGCGTCGGGGGGCGGAACGAGGCCTTGTCCCAGTGGCGTCCCCGCCAGTTGTCGATCCGCTCCACGGCCCGCTCCCAGCGGTCCCGCTCCTGGCGGAGTTCGGCGAGCGACGGCGTGTCGGGGATCGGCTCGAGGCGGCCGGGATGGGCGGGGTCGGTCGACGGCCGCTTGGCGTCCCGCACCTCGTGAATCCGCACCTGCGTGGCCCGGGCCGACTGCACCCACCGCCACTCGAACTGCAGCAGGCGGGCGGCGAGATAGAGGTAGCCGCCGAGCGTGAGCACCACGAGGAACGAGGCGGCGACCGACACCCAGCTCCACCGCTTGTGGCCGACGCCGAACGCCACGAGCGAGGTCAGCAGCAGGATGCTGACCAGCACCAGCGCGATGATGGCGGGGACGGACATGCTCGGCACCAACGGGCAAACGTCGCCGGGGCGGCACGACCCTCGCGATCGCTACGACCGGAGTATATCCCCGGCCGTGGAGAGACCCCGCCTCTGACTTCGTGTCGGACGGCCCGCGATCTTGAGGCCCGGTGCCCGGGCGCGTCGTATCCGGGCGACACCGGCGCCCCGCCTGTCGCCCCGCGGCGACGCGCGTGGCAGGGCCCGCCGGTGGGCCGCGGATGGCCCGGCGGCCGTTGCCCCCGGGGAACAGGCCGCCTTTCACGCGGCTGCTTGCGCCCGCCCGGGGGTTTGGCACCGGAAATGCACCCCGATCAGGGTTGCCGCCCGGATCGGGCGGGTCGTGGCCCCGCCCCCTCCCCCAGGAAGAGCCCATGCACCGCACCCCCCGCGCCCCCGTCAAGCACCGATCCACCGCCGTCATCGACGACCCCATCCGCCTCTACCTGCTGCAGATGGGGGGCATCCCGCTGCTCACCCGCGAGACGGAAGTGACAAGTGCCCGCCGCATCGAGCACTGGCGGCGGAAGTTCCGGCACACGCTCCTGGCCAACGACTTCGTGCTCGCCGGCGCGGTGCAACTGCTCCGGCTCGTGCAGGCGGGCAAGCTCCGGCTCGACCGGACGATCGAGGTCTCCGTGACCAACACGGCCGAGAAGAAACGGCTCCTCAAGCGGCTCGGCCCGAACCTCGCCACGCTCGAGCGGATCGAGGCGGAGAAGCGGCGGCTGTTCCGGATCGCGATGGCCCGCTCGGTGCCGCTGGAGCGGCGGCGGGCGGCCTGGCGACGGCTCGTGCGGCAGCGGAACAAGGGCGTCCGCCTGGTCGAGGAGCTGAATCTCCGGATCCAGCGGCTCTACCCGCTCCTGCGGCAGCTCGAGGGGAAGTGGGACCGCTACCAGGCGCTCGAGGGGCAGCTCGCCGCCGGCGGGCTGACCGGCGACGCGGCCCGCGACCTGGCGCGGGAGCAGCGTCACATCCTGCTCGTGACGCGGGAGAGCCGCCGCACCCTTGCGCGGCGGCTGGCGGTGCTCGCCGACCTCCGGGAGCGCTACGACGCCGCCAAGCGTGACCTCGCCGCCGGCAACCTCCGGCTGGTGATCTCGATCGCCAAGCGGTATCGCAATCGGGGCCTCTCGTTCCTCGACCTGATCCAGGAGGGCAACTCCGGCCTGATGCGGGCGGTGGACAAGTTCGAGCACGCCCGGGGCTTCAAGTTCTCGACCTACGCCACCTGGTGGATCCGGCAGGCGATCACGCGGGCGATCGCCGATCAGAGCCGCACCATCCGGGTGCCGGTGCACATGGCCGACACCATCAACCGGCTGCGGAACATGACGCGGGGCTTCGTGCAGACGCACGGCCGCGAGCCGACGCTCGAGGAGCTCGCCGACATCGCCAAGCTGCCCGTCGAGGAGGCGGAGTGCATCTGGCGGATGTCGCGGCGGCCGGTGTCGCTCGACCAGCCGCTCGGCGACTCCGAGGAGGGCACCGTGGGCGAGTTCGTCGACGATCGCAGCGAGGTCGACCCGCTCCGCGACGTCAACCAGCAGGCGCTCAAGTCTTCGATCGGCAGGGCCCTCGAGGGGCTGAGCTACCGCGAGCGGGAGATCATCCGGCTCCGCTTCGGCCTCGCCGACGGCTACGCCTACACGCTCGAGGAGGTGGGCACGATCTTCGACGTCACCCGGGAGCGGGTCCGGCAGATCGAGGCCAAGGCGGTGGAGAAGCTCCGCCAGCCGGGCGTCGACGTCGACCTGGCGAGCTTCGTCTCGGAGTCGCTCGTGGAGAAGTGGCGGCGGCCCGCCGAGGAGGCCCAGCGGGAACTCGAGCCGGCCGGCGCGTGACGGGCGGCGGAGGCTCGTGGGGGTCGCGGGCTCGGGCTTGCCCATGCCATCTCGCCGGACGTTCGGGAGGACCTGCGCGCGCGGGCTCGGGCTTGCCCATGCCATCTCGCCGGACGTTCGCTCCAGGCATCCTGCCTTCCGCTCACTCGGAGGAAACCTCGCTTCGCCGTCCCGGCTGCGCTCGGTTTCCTACGCCGCTCGATTGGCATGGGCAAGCCCTCGCGGTCCTGCGATGCACACGTAGCGGCGGGCATCTTGCCCGCCGAATGTGGGCCGGCGCGGCAACCGAACGCCGCGGGCATGATGCCCTCGGCCACGGGTTCGCGATGGACTGCGAGCGGGCACGGGCGACCCTGAGCTCGCGTCGGCCGACGACCTAGGCCGACTTGGCTTCGTCGAGGGCCTGCTGGAGGCGGGCCTTTGGCTGCACGCCCATCATCTGCTGCACGAGCCGGCCGCCGCTGAAGATCATGATCGTGGGGATGCTCGCCACGTTGTAGGTCATGGCCAGGCGGTTGTTCTCATCCACGTTCACCTTGCCCACCTTGAAGGTGCCGGCGTTCTCGACCGAGAGTTCCTCGATCACCGGGCCGATCATCCGGCAGGGGCCGCACCAGGGAGCCCAGAAGTCGACGAGCACCGGCACCGGCGAGTCGAGCACCTCGCTCTGGAAGTTGGCGTCGGTGAATTCGAGGGCGTGCTGTCCCATGGCGAAGGCTTCTCCTGGCGGCATGACGGATCGATGGTGGCCGAGGTCGCCCCGGGCCACGCCCCAACGCTTGTGGAGCCGCGGTAGTATATCGCGTCGGCCCATTCGCGATAAGCGGAGCGATGTGATGAGCGAACGCGGTGACGTGGCGAGCGGCGGGCGGTGCTGGCTCGTGGATCGCCGCCCGGATGGACGCGTGGCTGGCGGGGTCTCCCGGCACATCGAGGCGCTCGAAGCGGCCGGCGACGGGCCGCTGGTGCGGGTCGAGGCGGCGGGCTTCACCTACAAGGACGCCCTCGCCTGCAGCGGTCACCCCGGCGTCGCCAAGGCGCTGCCGCTCGTGCCCGGCATCGACGCCGCAGGCACACTTCTCGAGGCCGCCGCCGGGCTCCCCGCGGGCGCGCCGGTGGTGGTGACGGGCAACGGGCTGGGCGAGACGCGCCCTAGCGCGTTCGCCACGCTCCTGCGGCCGCCGGTCGAGGCGATCGTGCCCCGGCCTCCTGCCCTCTCGGCCCAGGCGGCGATGGCGCTTGGCACGGCTGGCCTTACGGTGCTGCTCACGCTCGATCGCCTCGCCCAGGCGGCGCCCCCGAGCCACCCTGGGGCGCGCGGCGGCGAGTGGCTTGTCACCGGGGCGAGCGGCGGTGTGGGAATGCTCGCCGTGGCGGCACTCGCGGCGGAGGGCAGGACCGTCGTGGCGTGCAGTCGCAAGCCCGCAGCCGAGCCAATCCTGCGGGCGCTCGGGGCAGCATCCGTCGCGCATCCCGAAATGTTGAGCGGCGATCCTGGCAAGCCGCTCGTGCGCGGCCGCTGGGCCGGCGTGATCGATACGGTCGGTGGGCCGCTCCTCGCCGATGCCCTGCGGGCTGTTGTTCCCGGAGGCGTCGTCGCCGCCATCGGCATGGCCGGCGGCGTCGACCTCGCGACCACGGTCTATCCGTTCATTCTTCGCGGCGTCACGCTCTGTGGCATCG
>JBJTAA010000097.1:0-3571 GCA_046090525.1 Planctomycetota bacterium | reverse complement strand
CCCCGGGCCAAGGCGAACGTGATGGCGGCGCTCCTCGCCGGGCGGCTCGACGCGAAGGCCATCTCGGGCGACGCCGTCCGGGCCGTCGCCGACACCTGCTTCAACTGCCATCGCTGCCGCAGCGACTGCGCGGCCGGCGTCGACATCCCCGCGCTCGTGATGGAGCTCAAGGCCGCCCACTACGCCGCCAACGCGACGCGGCTGGCCCCGTGGCTGCTCTCGCGGGTCGACGCCCTCTCCGCGGTGGCGGGGCGGGTCCGGCCGCTGGCCAACTGGGCGCTCGGGAATCCGCAGGCCCGCTGGATCATGGAGAAGACGATCGGGATCGCGCGGGGCCGCAAGCTGCCGTCGCTGAGCGGGGCGGCGTTCATGCGCTGGGCCGCCCGCCGCGGCCTCACCCGCCCCTCCCGGCGCAGCGGCCCGCGGGTGCTCTATTTCCTCGACACCTATGCGCGGCGGCACGATCCGCTCCTGGCGCAGGCGTTCGTGTCGGTGCTCGAGCGGAACGGCATCGGCGTGTTCGTCGATCCGCGGCAGGTGAGCAGCGGCATGCCGCTGGTGTCGGAGGGCGACCTCGACGGCGCCCGCAAGCTCGCTCGCACGAACCTGCGGGTGCTCTCGGAGGCGGTCCGGCTCGGCTACCGGATCGTCTGCACCGAGCCGTCGGCCGTGACCTGCATCACCCACCACTATCCGCTCCTGCTCGACGACGAGGAGCTGCCGCGGGTGGCGGCGGCCACCTGCGACGCCACCACCTACCTCTGGGAGCTGCATCGCGAGGGGCGGCTGCGGCTCGACTTCCGGCCGGTGCCGGCGCGGATCCTCTACCACGCCGGCTGCCACGAGCGGGCGGCGGGCGGGATGCCGGCCGGCGAGCACCTGCTGCGGCTGGTGCCGGGCCTCACGCTCGACGCGGCCGATCGTGGCTGCTCGGGCATGGCCGGCACGTTCGGGCTGTCGCGGGAGCACTACCGGGCGAGCCTGCGGATGGGGCTCGGGCTCGTGAGCGGGATGCGGGCCGCGGGCATCGAGGCGGGGGCCACCGGCTGCTCGGCCTGCCGCCTGCAGATGGAGCAGGGCACGACCAAGCCCGTCACCCACCCGGTCAAGATTCTCGCCAAGGCCTATGGTTTGCTGGAGGGGCCCGCGCCGCAGGGCCTCGACGGACTGTTCACCGCCACGAGCGGGCGGCTGACCACCACCTGACCCTCGACGCCACCATGAACGACGCGCCCATCGCGACCGGCCGACTCCAGGTCTCGCTCTTCGCCGGCATGGCGGCGGGGGCGGGACGCCGCCGGGTGGAGGTGCCGTGGCAGGGTGGCACCGTCGCCGACCTGCGGGTCGCTCTGGCGGCCGCCTGTCCGGAACTCGCCGGGCTGCTGGCCCGCAGCGCCGTGGCGATCGGCGACCGCTACGCGCCGGACGACGAGGCCGTCGCCGCGACCGCCGACGTGGCCATCATTCCCCCGGTGAGCGGAGGCTAGCGCGGCATGGCCACCGTGACGGCGGGCGATTCGCGGATCGCCCTGGTGACGCTCGGGACGGCGCCGCTCGACCCGGCGGCGGTGCTGGCGGCCGTGGCCGACCGGTCGGCCGGCGGCAACGTGCTGTTCGTGGGCACCGCGCGGGAACTCACCGGCTCGCTCCAGACCGAGCGGCTCGAATACGAGGCCCACGAGGGGCTCGCCCGCGTCGTGCTCGAGCGGCTCTGCGGCGCGGCGGCCGACCGCTTCGGGCTCGTGGCCGTGGCGGTCGCCCATCGGCTCGGTGTGGTCGAGCCGGGCGGGGCGAGCGTCGCGGTGGCGGCGAGCGCAGCCCACCGCCGGGAGGCCTTCGCCGCCGCCGAATGGCTGATGGAGCGAATCAAGCGGGAGGTGCCGATCTGGAAGTGCGAGCACCGGCCCGGCGGCGATCGGGAGTGGGTGCATGGCGACGCCGTGCCCGGGGGCGCATCATGAGCCGGCTCGTCGACGGCTTCGGCCGCGTGCACACCGACCTGCGGATCAGCGTCACCGACCGCTGCAATCTGCGGTGCACCTACTGCATGCCGGCGGAGGTCGTGTTTCGCCCGCGGGAGGAACTGCTCTCGTTCGAGGAGATCGCCCGCGTGGCGACCGTGGCGGCGGGGGAGGGCATCCGCACGATCCGGCTCACCGGCGGCGAGCCGCTGCTGCGGCGCGACCTCGACGCGCTCGTGCGGCTCTTGGTCGCGGTGCCGGGCATCGAGGAGGTGGCCCTCTCCACCAACGGCCTGCTGCTGGCCGAGCAGGCCGATCGCCTGGCCGCGGCGGGGCTCGCCCGGCTCAACGTCAGCCTCGACGCGGTGCACGAGGAGGCCTTCGAGCGGATCGCCCGGCGGCAGGGGCTCGACCGGGTGCTCGCCGGGCTGGCGGCGGCCCGCCGCGCCGGCTTCGACGAGATCCGCATCAACGCCGTCTCGCTGCGGGGGCTGACCGAGGCGGAGATCGTGCCGCTGGCCGACTTCTGCCGGCGCGAGGGCTTCCATCTGCGGTTCATCGAGTTCATGCCGCTCGACGCCGAGGCCGCCTGGGAGAGCGAGCGGGTGCTTGCGGGCCGCGAGGTGCGGGCGATCCTGGAGCGCGAGATCGGCCAGCTCGAGCCGCTGCCGGTGGTCGATCGGGGCCAGCCAGCGGTCGATTGGCGGTGGGCCGACGGCGGCGGCCTCGTCGGCTTCATCGATCCGGTCACGAACCCGTTCTGCGAGCGGTGCGACCGGCTGCGGCTCACGGCCGACGGCCAGTTTCGCAACTGCCTCTTCTCGACCACCGAATGGGATGCCCGCGCGGTACTCCGCGGCGGTGGCAGCGACGCGGACCTCGCGGCGCTGCTCCAGGCCTGCGTGGCCGCCAAGCGGGCCGCCCACGGGATCGGCTCACCCGCCTTCGAGCGGCCCGCCCGCGCGATGTACCAGATCGGGGGTTAGATGGGCGGGTCGTCGCACGCGTCACGGCTCGGGCCCCAGGAGTCCGGTCACACCGTGACCGGAACACACCGGACGTTCGCGCCGTCATGGGTTACGCCGGCTCGGGGTTGCCCATGCCATCTCGCCGGACGCTCGCTGCGGCCCTCCGGGCCTCCGCTCGCTCGGAGAAAACCTCGCTTCGCCATCCTGGCTGCGCTCGGTTTCCTACGCCGCTCGATTGGCATGGGCTTGCCCCTCGCAGGTCTGTTGGTCCACGTGAACAATCTGTTGGTCCACGGGAACAAGTGGCCGCGGGTTTATAACCCGCTGAATCCGCCAGCCATGATCCACCGTCGCTCGCTGCTCTCGCCCGCTTCCCCATGACCGTGTCGTCCCCCCGCCGCTATCTCGATCACGCCGCCACGAGTTGGCCCAAGCCGCCGGAGGTGCTCGCCGCCTGGCAGCGGGCCGCCGTCGAGGTCGGTGCCACCGCCGGCCGCGGGCTCTATCGCGCGTCGCTCGAGGCGACGGCGATCCGGGAGCGGGCCCGGGGGGCGGCGGCCCGATTGCTCGGGGGCGTGGCGGCCGAGCGGGTGGCCCTGCCGGCCGGCTGCACGCTCGCCCTCAACATCGCGATCCACGGGC
>JBJTAA010000096.1:0-10620 GCA_046090525.1 Planctomycetota bacterium | reverse complement strand
TCGCGGCGACGCACCACGAAGACCCGGCCGCCATCGGCCTGGCCACAGTCCACTGGACGGTCTGGCTGGGCGGGATTCTCGGCCTCGTGTTGGCGGCCGTGCTGCTGCTCGGCTGGGTCAGTTAGAGCGCATCCGAGTTTGTAGTAGCACCGGTTCGGGGGCGGCAAAAGTCTCGTCGCCGGGGCGAGGATACGCCCAAGGCTCCTCGAGCGTTCGCCGACCCCCTCACCTAGCTCTCTCAGCTTCCGGCGTCGTCGCTATAGCTATCGTGAATCAGCTCTAGCCTCACGTCCAGCGGACGTGTTTGCACCCGTCGTGCCGCCGGAGTCATACAAGCCCCCTTGCGCGAGCAAGGGGGATGCCGCCTGCCCCGGCATTGCGCGCGGTGGAAAAAGTCTGCCGGCCAGGCCCGTGTCATCCCCCCGGCTCGCGCCGGGGGGCTTGTCTGGAGCCGCGCCGGGACACCGCTCACTCGACGAGCGTGCGCGGGGCCCGCGGGGCGTCGTCGGGGAGCGTCGGCACCGTCCAGATCGTGTACAGGCCGTAGCCGACCAGCGCGATCGTGAGGTACTGGAGGTACCACGGCAGGGCGTTGAAGAACAGCGTGGCGATCACCACAGCCAGCACCATCACGATCGCCCGGTGCTTGAGGCTCCGGCGGATGCCGTGGTAGTGATGCCAGTCGTCGAGCGTGGGGCCGAACCACTGCGAGCGATGGAGCCAGGCGTGGATCCGGGGCGAGCCGCGATAGAAGCACCAGCTCGCCAGGAGCACGAAGGGCGTCGTGGGCAGCACGGGCAGCACCGCCCCGATCACCGCCAGACCCAGGCAGGCCCAGCCGCCGGCCACGTACAGCAGGCTCTTGAGCGGATCGGTGACGGGGCGAAGATCCATCGCGGGCGGCCGGTCCGGCAACGGGGCGGGGCGGGGTGGTGAGCAACACCACCGCGGGGATTCTAGCACCGTGGATTTTGCCGTATGCTCTCGGCCGCCGTGGTTCCGCGGCGCCGGCGGCCGGCGCCGGCCCTGCCCGCCCTTTCCAGGAGTTTCCGGTCATGCCGCTCGTCCCCATGCGCATCCTGCTCGACCACGCCGC
Organism: Planctomycetota bacterium; assembly: GCA_046090525.1. Taxonomy (GTDB): domain Bacteria; phylum Planctomycetota; class Planctomycetia; order Pirellulales; family UBA1268; genus QWPN01. The sequence goes on along the minus strand of JBJTAA010000096.1, from coordinate 9,524 downwards.
GGAGCATGGCTACGGCTTGGCGGCGTTCAACGTCAACAACATGGAGCAGATCCAGGCGATCATGGAGGCGGCCAAGGAGACCGACTCGCCGGTCATCATCCAGGCCTCGCGGGGCGCCCGCAGCTATTCGCAGGACGCCTACCTGCGGCACCTGATGCTCGCCGCCGCGGAGCTCTACCCGACGATTCCGATCGCGATGCACCAGGATCACGGCAACTCGCCGACCACCTGCCAGAGCGCGATCGACAACGGCTTCACCAGCGTGATGATGGACGGGTCGCTCAAGGAGGATGGCAAGACGCCGGCCGACTTCGACTACAACGTCAAGGTGACGAAGGAGGTCGTGCAGTCGGCGCACCGGCAGGGCGTGTCGGTGGAGGGGGAGCTCGGCTGCCTGGGCTCGCTCGAGAGCGGCCACGGCGAGGCCGAGGACGGCCACGGGGCCGAGGGGCAGCTGTCGCACGACCAGCTGCTGACCGATCCCGACGAGGCGGCACGGTTCGTGGCGGCCACCGGCGTCGATGCGCTCGCCGTGGCGATCGGCACGAGCCACGGGGCCTACAAGTTCACCCGCAAGCCCGACGGCGACGTGCTCGCGATGAAGCGGATCGAGGAAATCCACCGCAAGCTCCCCAACTGCCATCTCGTGATGCACGGCTCGTCGAGCGTGCCGCAGGATCTCCAGGACATCATCAACAAGTACGGCGGCAAGATGCCGCAGACCTGGGGCGTGCCGGTGGAGGAGATCCAGCGGGGGATCAAGCACGGCGTCCGCAAGATCAACGTCGACACCGACTGCCGGATGGCGATCACCGGCGCGATCCGCAAGGTGCTCTTCGAGACGCCCGAGAAGTTCGATCCCCGCGACTACCTGAAGCCCTCCCGCGAGGCGATGAAGAAGGTCTGTGCGGAGCGGATGGTGCAGTTCGGCCAGGCGGGCAACGCCGGCAAGGTGAAGTGCATCACGCTCGCCGAGATGGCCAAACGCTACGGGTCGGCCTGACGCGCGCGGCTCGGGGTTCCGGTCCCCGTCGCCCGGACGTTCACTCCGCGACCAATCCGCCTGCGGCGGATCGGTGCCGGCCTGGCCTCCGTTCACTTGATGCTGGCTGCGCTTCGTGAGCGTGCCAGCAACGCCGGCTCCAGGGAACCGGCAACCCCGTGCAGGCCAGATGGGGCACTCGGGTTCGACACAGGCTTCGCGGTCGTCATCAAAGCCCCCCCGGCGCAAGCCGGGGCCGTCGGAGCGCTGCTGATCGGCACCGGCCTGATCGCCGTGCTCGCCTCCAACTGGGACGACTTTCCGCGCTGGGTGCGGCTGGTGCTCGCGCTCGGGCCGCTGGCGGTGACGCAGGCCGTCAGTTGGTGGGTGCTCCGGAAGGATGAGACCGCGAGGCCCTGGCAGCGGGAGGCCGCCGCGCTCGCCCAGACGCTCGCCGTGGGGACGGCGATGACGCTCGTCTCGCAGATCTACAACCTGCCCGGCAAGTGGACCGACCTCGTGTTCTGGTGGTGCGTCGCGAGCGTGGCGCTGGCGTGGGTGCTGCGGTCACAGGCCGTTGCGATCGCCTCCCTGCTGGGCATCCGTCGCCGAGGTCCGCCTCCTGGGCGGGCAGGCCATCCTCAGCGACATCATGATCGACGGCATGTCGATTCGGGAGCTCGTCAAGCAACGGGCCAAGTGAGCCCGCGGCTGGCGGCGGCGCTGCCCTGTCGCTGTGCGTGACCGGGGGCAGGAGGTGTGGTCGCATCCCGCCTCCGGTGCGGGGGCCGGATTCCGCGGGTCGAAAGCCCGCGGCCACTGTGACTGGCGGCGAAACACGCGTTGCGGCCCTTGCCCAGCCGGCCTATAGTCCCGCCCCCGCGGCCGGACCGGCCGCGCCAGGCAGGAGGCTGGCCCCGGCATGGACGACGGACACCGCACGACCCACGACGACACGATCCTCGACCGCGGCCGCGAGATTCTCCGCGCCGAAGGGGAGGCCGTGCTGGCCACGGCCGCCGGCCTCGACGCCGCCTTCTGTCGGGCGGTGCGACTCGTGGAGCGTTGCACCGGCAGCGTGGTCGTGACCGGGATCGGCAAGGCCGGCCTCGTGGCCCGGAAGATCTCGGCCACGCTCGCCTCGACCGGCACGCCCAGCCACTTCCTCCATCCGGCCGAGGCCATGCACGGCGACCTCGGCGCCCTGCGCGGCGACGACGTGGTGCTCGCCCTCTCGCAGTCGGGAGAGACGGAGGAGATCACGCGGCTCCTGCCGCACGTCGCCGCCCGCCGCGTGCCGATCGTCGCCCTCACGGCCCGGCCCGACAGCACGCTCGGCCGCGCCGCCACGGTGGTCGTCGCCACCGGCAGCGTGCGGGAGGCCTGCGGCCTGGGGCTCGCCCCCTCCACGAGCACCTCGGTGATGCTCGCGCTCGGCGACGCGCTGGCGCTCGTCACCTCGAGCCTGCGGCAGTTCACCTCCGAGGATTTCGCGGCCCGCCATCCCGGCGGCAGTCTCGGCCGGCAGTTGATGCTCGTCGAGGACGCGATGCGGCCGCTCGCCGAGTGCCGGCTCGCGCGGGCCGAGGAGACCGTCCGCGCGGTCTTCGCCCGGCCCTTGCCGGCCCGCCGCACCGGCGCCGTGATGGTGGTGGGCGAGGGGGGGAGGCTCGAGGGCATCTTCACCGACAGCGACCTGGCGCGGCTCTTCGAGCGGCGGCACGATGACCTCCTCGACGCGCCGATCGGCCGGGTGATGACCGCCCGCCCCACGACCGTGCCGGCCGGCACCCGCCTGCGGGACGCCGTGGCGATCCTGGAGGCCCGCCGGCTCAGCGAGCTGCCCGTGGTCGACGCCGAAGGGCGGGTGGCCGGCCTGCTCGACATCGTCGACCTCGTCGGCCTCGTCCCCCACGAGGCGATCCACGTGCCGCAGCCGCGGCAGCAGGCCGCCGCCTGAGACCCGCCGTCCGCCCCGCCCCGAGCCCGTCATCGCATGGCCACGCCCTCCGACCTCGATCGCCGCCTCGCCCGCGTGCAGCTCCTGCTGCTCGACGTGGACGGCGTGCTCACCGACGGCGGCGTGACCTGGAACAACCAGGGTATCGAGTCCAAGACGTTCCACATCCGCGACGGCCTCGGTCTCAAGCTCTGGCAGCGGGCCGGCTGTCGGGCGGGGATCGTGACCGGCCGTTCGAGCCACGTGGTGCAGCTGCGAGCCGGGGAGCTCGGCATCGGCATCGTGCGGCAGGGCGTGGAGGACAAGCTGGCGACGGCGACGGCGATCCTCGCCGAGACCGGCCTCTCCTGGGAGGAGACGGCCTTCATCGGCGACGACCTGCCCGACCTTCCGGTGATCGCCCGCTGCGGTGCGGGCATCGCCGTGGCCGACGCCTGCGCCGAGGTGCGGGCCGCGGCCGCGCTCGTGACGACGCTGCCCGGCGGCCGGGGCGCCGTGCGCGAGGCGATCGAGCGGATGCTCAGGGCCCGCGGCGGCTGGGAGGCGATCACGGCCCGCTACGCCGTGCGGCACGGGTAGCCGCGCCCCCGCGGCTGCCGGACGGAAGCTGACACCACGATGGAACACCGACTCGGACGCACGCTGCGGGTGTTCCTCGTCATCCTGGCGGCGGCGGGGTTCTACCGGCTCACCGTCGTGCCACTGGTGGAGCCGCGGTTCGACGAGTCCTCGACGGCGCTGGAGATGACGGCCGAGGAGGCCGCGGCGATCCGGGCCCGGGCCGACCAGCGACTGGCCGCGCTCGGCGACATCTTCCCGCCCGGTGCCTGGGAGCGGGAGGAGCCGATCGTGCTCGAGAGCCGGCAGATGCGGCTGTTGTTCAAGGAATACCAGTCGCTGCCGGACGGCCGCGTCAACCTCGTGCCCTGCACGCTCGTCGTGCTCTCCGACCGCAATCGCGTCGCGGACGGACCGCCCGGCCGCACCATCGTGATGCGGGCCCCGCAGGGGGCCGTGCTCGAGTTCGACGAGCCTTTGGATCTCCGGCAGGGCCGCCTCTCCCGCCTCGTGGGCGGCAGCCTTCGCGGGCAGGTGACGATCCGCGGCACCCCCTCGACCCCCGGCGGCGAGGACGACATCGAAGTCGTGACCCGCGACGTGGAACTCGACGAACTCGAGGTGCGCACCGGCGAGATGGTGCAGTTCCGCTATGGCCGCTCGAGCGGCAGCGGCCGCGGGCTCGTGGCGGCCCTGCAGCCGCGGGCCGGCGACCGCGCCGGTGGCGGTCCGATCGGGCAGGGGCCGAACATCGGCGGTGTCGACTCGATCCGACTCGACCGCGACGTGCGAATGCGGCTGGAGGGCCTGTCGGCCGGGCTCGTGCCCGGGCCGGGGCCCGCGGCTCCGGGGACGCCGCCGGCCGCCGCCGACGGGCCGCCCCCACCGGTGCTCGTCAGCTGTCGCGGCAGCCTCTGCTTCAACGTGTCGGCCAACGTGATCACGCTCGAGGATCACGTGGACGTCGTGCGGGCCATGCCCGACGGCGGCACCGACCAGCTGACCTGCGAACTCCTGGCGATCCTGCTCGGCGAGGAGGCTGCCGACGGCGGCGCGACGGATGGGGCGGCACGTGAGCCGGGCAGCCGTGGGAGCCTCGCCCCGCAGGAGATCCAGGCCAAGGGCTCGCCCGTCGTGGCCCGCAGCACGGCCGCCCAGCTCGAGGCCAGGGCGGCCCGCCTCGGGTACGAGCTCGCCTCGCGACGCATCCTGCTCGACGGTGAGGAGCCGGTTTCGTTCGTGGCGCGGGGCACGGAAATGGAGGCCCGCAAGATCGACTACTGCCCCGGCCCGCCCGGCGATCCCGGCTCGCTGATGGCGGTGGGCCCCGGCTGGCTCCGCATCCGCTCGGAGAACGCGCCCCCGGCCCAGGCACGCTGGCAGCAGTGGCTGCGGATGCGGCCCGACGGCGATGGGCACGTCGTCTCGATCGCGGGTGATGCCGATGTCACGGTCGAGACGCGGGGCCGGCTGTCGGCGGCCGAGATGCACCTGTGGCTCGACGTGGTCGCGGGGCAGGCGGCGCCGCGGCCGGCCGCGGCCGGTCCCGATCTCTCCGGAATCAAGCCGTCGCGGATGCTCGCCCGCGGCATGGTGGAGGCCGACACCGAGCAGGTTTCGGCGCGCACCGACCGCCTCGAGCTCTGGTTTCGCGAGGAGGCTCCCCAGCCGCAGGCCGCGGCGTCGCCGCCTGCCGCGCAGCCGGCTGCCGTGGCTGCGGCGCCCGCCCCGGCCCCGATCGCCGCCGCGCCCCCTCCGGCCGCCGCGCCGAACCGCGGCCGGACGACGGCCTCCGCTGCGCTCGTCCGCGGCCTCGTGACCCTGTCGCCAAAGGGCACCGAGCTCACCGAGATGTCGATGGAGGGGCAGGTGAAGGTGGTCGAGGAGCCGCCCCCGGCCGGCCAGGCCGCCGAGCCCGGCGTCGAGATCGCGGGCGAGCAGGTGCAACTCTCGCGGCCGACGCGGTTCGACGCCCGGGCGGTCGTGTCGGGCCGGCCGGCCATCGTGCGCGGTCGCGGCCTCGATCTGGCCGGGCCGCTCGTGGAGTTCGACCGGGGCCGCAATCGCGTCACCGTGGACGGCGCCGGCACGCTCGCCCTGCCGATGCCCTCCGGTGGCGGCATCGAGGCCCTGGCCCTCACCGGTGCCCCGGCCCGCCGACCCGCCGCGGCCCCTCCCGGCAAGCTCGACGTTGCCTGGCAGGGACGGCTCGATTTCGACGGCCGCACGGCCCGGTTCAGCGACGAGGTCGTGGCCCAGACCACCGACACCACCGTCCGTGCGGGCGTGATCGACGTCGTCTTCGACGAGCCCTTCGACTTCGGGGGCGAGCGTCGCCCAGCGGGTGGACGCCGTCCCGAGGTGGCCCGCGTCGCCTGCGGCGGCGGCGTCAAGATCGAGAGCGATGCCGTGGACGACGCGGGGGAGAAGTCGCGGCAGAGACTGTTCGTCCGCGATCTCGTCGTCGAGCGGGCCAGCGGCGAGGTGTCGGGCACCGGCCCGGGCCGGCTGACGAGCACCCGCACCGGCAGCTCGCCGGCGGTCTCACTGCCTGCCGCCCCCGGGGCGCCGCCGCCCGTGCGGCCGGTGGCGGCGGCCGGCCGCGCCCCGGGGCTGCAGTACCTGGGTGTCGATTTCCAGCGGGGCCTGAGGGGCAACATCCACCGCCGCATGATGGAGTTTCATCAGCGGGTGGAGGCGATCACCGGCCCCGTGGCTGGCTGGGACGACGCGCTCGACCCGCACGCCGCCGGCGGCCTGCCGGATGGCGTCGTGGCGATCGCCTGCGACGTGCTCGGCGTCGGGCAGGCGCCCCCGATGCCTGGCCTCGAGCGGAGCACGCTCGAGATCGCCGCCGGGGGCAACGTGCTCGTGGAAGGCGAGACCTTCACGGCCCGAAGCGCGCGGCTCACCTGGAGCGAGGCCAAGGATCTGCTCGTCTTCGAGGGGGACGGCCGCAGCGACGCGCAGCTCTTCCGGCAGCTGCAGGTGGGAGGGCAGCCGTCGAGCGCGTCGGCCGGCAAGATCCTCTATTGGCGCGGGCTCAACCGCGTGGACGTGGAGGATGCCCGGTTCCTCGATCTCGACCAGCTCGGCAAGGGGCCGCTGCCCCAGCTGCCCGGCCCCGCGGGCGGCCGCGGCCAGCCCGTCCCCTTCGCCCCGCGGCCCGTGCCGGGCACCTGACGCCTCACGCGATGCGGCGCGACTCCTGGTCGAGCCGCTCGAGGATGAACCGCATCACGTCGCCGGCGACCTTGTCGTAGTAGACCTGCCCGTGACCACCGCCCCGCGGCTCGAGCAGGGCCATGTGCGGGATGCCGAGGGCGGCGAGCTTGCTCTGCAGGCGGACGGAGCCGTCGTACCAGTGCTCATCGGCAGGGTCGCAGGCGAAGAGCTGGTGCCGCGGCCAGTTGAGCGGATGGACGTGGAGGATGGCCGTGTCCTGCCGGGCCCGCTCGACGTCGCCGTAGATCTCCCAGAGCGTGTCGTAGAACTCGCCGTCGGACCGCTCGTGGGCCTCCCGCATGGCGGCGTGGAAGTCGATCGCTGGCGAGATCGCGGCGGCGACGGGGAACGTGCTCGGATGGCGGTAGGCCAGCCGCAGCGCGCCCTGGCCCCCCATGCTCGTGCCGACGACGGCGATGCCCGGCAGGGCCACGCCGAACCGGCGGGCGATCTCGGCGACGACGTGCTCGACGACGAACCGCTCCGGGGTGATGGCCGGGTCGAAGGAGGGCACGATGCGGTCGAGCCACCAGGAGCGGCCGGCCCGCGGCGCGACGACGGGCAGCCGCGCCGTCTCCACCAGGTCGCGAAGCGCGGGCATGTCCTGGAGCCAACGCTCGCGGACGCCGTGGAGGTAGATGGCCGCCCGGCCGGGCAGCGGATCCGACGGCGCGTGGATCTCGCAGGGATGGCCGGCCACGTCGGCGACGAGCCAGGAAGGGCGGGGCGGGGGGGGCGGCGGCATGCTGCGGCGGCAGGAAGGGCGAGCGAAGCGGGGGGCGACGGGCCTCTATTCTAGGACGCCGTCGCTGCCGGGTATCCTGTGGACGGTTTCCGCCACCCAGGAACGCGACAGCATGCGGGTGCTCCTCACCTCCGAAGAACTGGCCACCGGGATCGACCGGCTTTCCGAGGAGGTCCGGGCCGCGCTCGGCCGGCGGCCGATCACCGTGGTGGGCGTGCTCACCGGCAGCATCATGGTGGTGGCCGACCTGATCCGGCGGCTCGAGGGGCCGGTGCAGGTGAGCATGGTCTGGGCCAGCAGCTATCGCGGCACGGCCACCCGCCCCGGCGAGCTCGAACTGCGGCTCGACCTGCTGCCCGACCTCGCGGGTCAGGACGTGCTCCTCGTGGACGACATCTTCGACACCGGCCACACGCTCGAGGCGCTGCTCGCCGAGCTCGGCCGCCGCGGGGCGGCGAGCGTGCGGTCGCTCGTGCTGCTGCGGAAGCAGGGCCGGGCCGAGGTGACGATCGAGCCCGACTTCGTGGGCTTCGACATCCCGGACGAGTTCGTGGTGGGCTACGGCCTCGACTTCGACGGCGCCTGGCGGCACCTTCCCTTCCTCGCCGTCCTCGACGAGGAGGAGATCGCCGCCACCCGCGCCGGCCGGGCCGCCGCCTGCCGGGATGCCGATGGGAGAGGCTGATTCGTTCCTGCTCGTCGTGCGCGGGCTCGATCCCGTGGGCACCGGCCGCCTGGTCGAGTTCGCCGCCGCGGGCCTCGCCGCCGCCGGCCGGCGGGTGGCGGTCGCGGTGACGACCGTCGGCGGCGGCGTCGCGGACCGGCTGGTGGCCCGTGGCTTCGGCGTCCATCGCCTCGGTGGCCGGCCGGTCGGCGACGTGGCTGCCACGCTGCGGCTCGCGGGCCTCGTCCGGCAGCTGCGGCCCGCCGTCGTGCTCGGCTTCGGTCGGTCGCAGATCGTCCGCACGGCGCTGGCGAGCCGCCTCGTGCCGCGGTGTCGGGGCGTCGTCTGGCTCGGCCTGCCGCCCCGCGGGCCGCGGCAGATCTGGGCCCTGCGGCGGCTCGAGCGCGTCGTGGCGGCCTCGGCCCACGTCGCAGCGGCCTGTCGCCGCGCGGGGGTGCGGGAGGGCCGGCTCGCCCTCGTGCCGCCGGGCATCGCGACGGACACGGGCGCCGGCCTGTCGCGCGGCGAGGTCGCCGCGCGGCTGGGCCTCGACCCGGCGAAGCAGTGGACGCTCGCCGTCGCACCGCTCGAGCCCGCCGCCCGCCTGCCGCGCCTCCTCTGGGCGATCGATCAACTGGGCGTGGTCCGCAAGGACCTGGAGCACGTGCTCGTCGGCAGCGGGCCGCTGCTCGGCCAGATTCGCCGCCGCGCCCGCGCCCAGGAACTCGCGGAGCGGCTCTTCATCCTGCCGACGTGCGACGTGCTGCCCGACCTGCTCGGGCACGTGAAGCTCGTGTGGCAGTCGGGCGAGGTCGCGCTCGGCGGGGCGCTGCTCGACGGCATGGCCCGGGGCGTGCCGGCCGTGGCGGTGGCGAGTGACGTGGCGCGGGAGCTCGTGGCGGATGGCGAGACGGGTCGGATCGTGCCCCCCGAGCCCGAGAGCGAACTGCCGCGTCGGGCCTTCGGGATCCTCGAGGACGAGGCCCTCGCGCGGCGTTACGGCGAGGCTGCCGCGGCGCGGGGCGCGGAGCGGTTTCCGGTGGAGCGATTCGTGGGCGGCCTGCTGGAAGCGCTGGGTGGATCGTAGCGGCGGGTCGAATCCACGGGCTGGAAGCCCGCGGCCACGGGTCTGTTGGCGTGGCACGCGGATGCCACGGGCTGGAAACCCGTGGCCACGAGTCGTTCAGCCGGGGAACGTCGCCACCAGCGTCGTGCCCGGGGGCGTGGCCCGCAGTTCGCCGTCCTCCGCGACGAGCACGCCCGCCTTGAACACCTTCGCCGGCATCGCGAACATCGCCGCGAGATCGCGGTCGGGACGGTAGCAGGCGATGTCGGCGTCGGCCCCGACGCCCAGGTGTCCCTTGTGGGTGAGGCCCGCGATCCGCGCCGG
>JBJTAA010000095.1:0-4994 GCA_046090525.1 Planctomycetota bacterium | reverse complement strand
GAGGTGACGCCGCTCCGCGATGCCGGCGAGCGCCTCGAGCACCTCCCGCGGATAGACGGCCCCGCTCGGATTGTTGGGGTTGATGACGACGATCGCCCGCGTCCGCTCGGTCACCAGCCGCTCGATCTCCTCGGGATCGGGAACGTAGCCCCGTTCCGGTCGGCACGGGTAATGGACGGCCCTCGCCCCGTGGATCACCACGCTCGCCGTCCAGAGCGGGTAGTCGGGGCTCGGCACGAGCACCTCGTCGCCCGGATTGAGCAGGGCCCGCATCGCGAGCATGATCAGTTCCGAGACGCCGTTGCCGATGAACACGTCGTCCGCGGTGACGTCCATCACGCCCCGGTTCTGCTGCTGCATCACGACCGCCTCGCGGGCCGGGAAGATGCCCTTCTGGTGCGAGTAGGGGTCGGCCTGGTGGAGGTTTTCGACGATCGCCACCCGCATCGAGGAGGGCATGCGGAAGCCGAACGCCCCGGGGTTGCCGATGTTGAGCTTGATGATGTCGTGCCCCTCCCGCTCGAGTTGCTCGGCGCGGCGGGCAAGCGCGCCACGGATCTCGTAGCGGACCTCGTGGAGGTGTTCGGAGGCTCGGAGGGGAGGAAGGCTCATCGGGTTGGCTCGCGCGCGGACGGAGGCCTGCAAGTGTAGACCGGATTTCGGGCAGGGTCGCCCCGAAAGGGGCTCGGCTTCGCCGGCGCCCTTTTCCAGAGCGGTCTGCCGGGGGTCACGCGCTCGAGGGTTATGTCACCCCAAGGCAGCCGGCGGGCGGCCTGCTACCGCAGGCGATTGAAGCGCGAGGGCCTTGCAGCCGACGACGGTCGCTCGAGTTGCTCCAGTGCCAGCAGCGCGAAGGCGCGGGACTGGGAGGTGACTGCCGCGGCCGCACCCGTACCCGCGGTGCTGCTGACCTGCACGATCCGCACGGCGTCGGCGATCACGAAGCCGTCGGCCCGATTGTTCAACGTCACGCGGAGTGATCCGCGAGGCACGTCGACGACCCCCAGGCGCTCCCATGACACGCCGTAAGCCTGCTCATCGTCAGGCAGGACGCGCTGGTTCACCTGCGTCTCGGCGACGACAGCGGCCCCAGCGCTGATCGTGAAGGGCACGTTCGTGCCGTGGCTCGGGTGCGCCGACCACGTCGCCATCACGACGTACCGGCCCGCCGGCAGGTTGCCGAACTGCCACCGAGCCTGATTCGCACGCCCCGCCCGCGGTGCGTAGAGCAGCTTCCCGCCAAAGGCGGACGCCCCTGTCCAACTGCTCCAGCCGGTGCCGGTCCGGGTGAAACCGGTGGTACGGTCGTCGATGACCTGTTCAATGCCTCCACGTCCGGCGAGCGTGAACGTGAAGTTGCCCTCGTTGGCATCGTCGTTGACGATCCGCACAGTCGCAGACCGGGGGCCGAAACCAGAAGGATCGAACGCGATCGTGAACGAGGTCTGCCCGCCGGCAGTCACCACCGCCGCCGGTTGCGTGACGACCGTGAACTCGCCCGCATTCGTGCCCGTGACCTGCACCAGCGGGCTGCCGGTGAGGGTCAGCGGCAGCGTGCCGATGTTCTGGATGGTGTAGGTCCTTACCAGGGCCCCGGCCGCCGGATCGACGCCGCCGAAATCCGTGTGATCGAGGGCCGTGGGCGTCGCATCACCGTCGACTATCGATGTTCCGTTGCCGGACACGAGGATTTCCGGCTGATCCGGCAGGCGCACGATCCGCACGGCGTCCGCGATCACGAAGCCATTGGCCGCGTTCGTGACCCACACCCGCAGTGCATCGCCCTGCACCAGGACCGTGCCCAGCCACTCCCAGGTCCAGCCATCGGCGGCGACGTCGTCCGGGGCGATCCGCTGGTTTACGCGGCTCAGGAGCACCGTGTCCGAACCGGCTGCGCGCATGCGGAACGGCACGTCCGTGCCGTGGCTCGAGTGTGCCGACCACGTCGTCATCACACGATACCGGCCCGGCTGCAGGTTGCTGAAATCCCACGTCGCGGTGTGCGCCCGACCTGCACGCGGAGCGTACAGCAGCGACGAGCCGTAGGCCGACGCCCCCGTCCAACTGCGCCAGCCAGTTCCGCTCCGGCTAAAACCAGCGGCGCGGTCGTCGATGACCTGGGCCAAGGCCGGCTGCTCCGTCCCGGTGCCCTGGATGGCGAACTCGTACGGGTTCTCGTTGGCATCGTCGTTCGCGATCACGACCGTGGCCGTCCGCAGGCCGGCGGCCGAGGGATCGAACACGACCGTGAACGTCGTGGTGGAACCGGCCGCAACCGAGGCCGCGGGCTGGAGCGTGACGCTGAAGTCGCTCGCATGGCTGCCGGTCACCTGGACGCGAGGCGATCCGGAGAGTGACAGGCCGCCGTTGCCCGTGTTGGCGATCGTGAACGTCCGGCTCGCCGTTCCCGAGACGAACGCCGCCGAGCCAAAGTCGGTGTGGTCGGCCGCGGAGGGCGTCGTGTCGCCGTCGGCGATCGAGATCCCGTTGCCACGCACGTCGATCTCAGGTGTGGCCGTCGAGCGGTTGCCAAAGTTGATGTTTTGAAGAACCTGGCCGGTGACCACCGTGGCCAGGTGGGTGCCGGGCAGGGGAGTGCCTCCTCCACCGTCTTTCGCCGTGCCGTACACGTTGATCTGCCATGAGTTCCAGGTGCCGATGTCTTCGCCAGCCCTGTCCGCCACCCGGAGAGTCCACGCGCCCTTGGACGACTCGCCCCAGTGCCGGGCCGACGTGAACATCCAGCCCGAATAGTTGGCGCCCGAGTCGCCCCGCTTCGTGGCCAGCACCGACTTGGTGCCCGACGGGGAGGTGAGTTCCAGTTCCAGATCGCCGCGATAGGGATGGGTGGCGTTGAACACGACCTCGACCCACTCGACCGAGATGTCGGCGCCGACCGTGAAGGACGACGTGATCCCCGTGGCGTTGTTGTCCGGCACCTGGGCGCCGACCGTGATCACCGGGGACGAGGCCGACTGTTCCGGGCCGACCGATTGCCACGTGCTCGCCAGCGCGACGGCAGCGGCCGCGTCCACCGCCCCGAAGCCATACTTGTGGTTGACGAACCGGCCGTCGCCGTTGAGCACCCAGTCCGAGTCGGTCGGATGATTGCGGCGGGCCGAGTTCACGAGCACGTGCTGGACATCCCGCCAGGTGAGCGCGGGATTGGCCTCGAGCATCAGGGCCGTGACGCCGGCCACCAGGGGCGTGGCCGAAGAGGTGCCGCCGAACGAGTTGGTGTAGTCGCCGGAGCCGTAGCCGCCGCTGCCGGTGATGTCGGTGGTCGTGATGCCGACGTCGCTGCCGCTGGAGTCGCCGCTGGAGTGGGCGGCAACCAGGATCGGGGCGCCCGGCTCGCTGTACCACGCCTGGACGCCGCGGTTGTCGATCGCCGAGACCGCGATCGTGTAGCGGCTGTTGGCATAGCCGTCGTAGTTGACGTTGTCATTCTGCGCGAGGCCGTTTCCGGCGGCCCAGACGTAGATCGAGCCCAGCCCGCCCCGACCCGTCTCGACGCCGTTGCGCAGGGCCGCGAGCGTGAGCGGCCCCGGACCGGCGAGGTCCCGGCCGGAGTCGACAGGCCCCCAGCTGTTGCTGTAGATGTCGATGTCCTGCGACTTGAAGATCAGGGCATCGGCCTCCTGCCGGTCGGTCGTGGGCGCGGCGACCAGGCGGAGGCCGGCCAGCGTGGCGGAAGGCGCCGCGCCGGACACGCCCAGGCCGTTGTTTCCCGTTGCCGCCGCCACGCCGGCCGCCGAGGTGCCGTGGCCGTCGCCGCTGAGCGGCGTCGGATCGGAGTCGTTGTCGTTGAAGTCGTAACTCAGGGTCGCCGAGTATCGGCCCGAGAGGTCGGGATGAGTCCGCTGGAGCCCGTCGTCCACGATGCCGATCACCGCCCCGGTGCCCCGCGCCGTGTCCCAGGCCGTAACGAGCCGCGCGTCCTCGCCCGACAGCCCGCCGACCTGACCCGTGTTTCGCAGGTGCCACTGATCGGTGAACAGGGGATCGTTCGGCACGAACCGGCGAGTGGCCTGCCGGGCGACGAGCGGATAGTGCCAGATCACCCCGGTCTGCTCCGCCAGCCGCTTGGTCGCCTCGGCCATGCCCTCGACGGGGAAGGCGAACACATAGGTGTCGGCCAAGACCGGTGCCGGACCGACCAGCCGCGCCCCCACGGCGTCGGCGACCGCCTGCGGCCCAGTGTCGCTGCCGAGACGCACCACCCACTCCGTGGTGGTGGCCAGTTCGGCCGCCGAGTAGGCCCCTGCGTCCGTGATCCGACGCACTGCCAGATCAACCGCCGTGACCGAAACGCCCCCGCCGGCGGCCGCTGCCACGGTCACTTCCCGGGCCGTGGACCCGGACGGGCCCGGAAAGGTCTGCTGCCAGCCTGCCTGCGACACCTCGGCCACGGTGTAGGTGCCCGCGGCGAGTTCGGTGAAGGCATACGCGCCGTTGGAACCGGTGACGCGGCTCGGCTCCCCGGAATCGAGCAGCCCGTTGCGGTTGAGGTCGAGGTAGATCGTCCAGCCCGAGAGCGCGGGCTCTCCCGAGTCCCAGACGCCATCACCGTCGAGATCGTTCCACTTGGAGCCGCGGATCTCCGCCGGCGACTGCGTCCCGGTGCCCTGGATGGCGAACTCGTACGGGTTCTCGTTGGCATCGTCGTTCGCGATCACGATCGTGGCCGTCCGCAGGCCGGCGGCCGAGGGATCGAACACGACGGTGAACGTCGTGGTGGAACCGGCCGCAACCGAGGCCGCGGGCTGGAGCGTGACGCTGAAGTCGCCTGCATGGCTGCCGGTGACCTGGACGCGGGGCGATCCGGAGAGCGACAGGCCGCCGTTGCCCGTGTTGGCGATCGTGAACGTCCGGCTCGCCGTTCCCGAGACGAACGCCGCCGAGCCAAAGTCGGTGTGGTCGGCCGCGGAGGGCGTCGTGTCCAGGTGACCGGCAGCCATGCGAGCGACTTCAGCGTCACGCTCCAGCCCGCG
>JBJTAA010000094.1:0-4637 GCA_046090525.1 Planctomycetota bacterium | reverse complement strand
CGCCAGGGCCGAGATGCGCAGCCGCGCGAGCCGCTCGGCCCGCGGGCTGTCGGTGGCGGAGCCGTCCGCTGATTCCTCAAGGTAGGCCGCCAGCGCGGCCGGAAGGTCATCGGCGGCGAGCAGCTCGGCCGGCAGGCCGCGGTCGCGGGCTGCCGTGGGCCCCGGCTGAGGCTTCGTCTCGCTCGTGGCGGCCACCATCACGATCGGCTCGGCCGCGGCCGCCTGCAGCCGGGAGCGAACCGTCGAGACCTGGAGCAACGCGGCCGATGTCGGCGGCTGCTCGCGAGCCGCGAGAATCAGATCCATGGCCAGCCGCATGAGGCCCTTCGCGGCTGGTTTGTCATGCAGCCAACCCGCCGCCACCTCGCCATGCCGGGCATAGAGGCAACGAAACCAGTCAGGCGCCGCGGTGGTCACCCAGCCGCGGAAGGCGAGCCAGCGGGGATCGTGGACGCCATACACCTCGCGGGCCACCCAGCACATGCCCATGCCGCCCATGCCCCCCATGCCCATGCCGCCCATGCCACCGCCCATTCCCATGCCCATGCCCATGCCGCTGTTGATTCCGCCCACGCCGCCCATCCCGCCACCTCTCTGGAACGGGTTGATGCCGGAGATGGGGTTCACCGGCATCACGAGGTCGGCGACCGCCACGATCAGGTCGGCGCCGGTGCGGTCCACGCGCTCGAAATCGACCGCAAACGGCCCCTGCCGACGCCGCTCACGCACCACCCTGAAGCCGCGAATTCCGGACCTCTCCGCCGGCCCATCCGGGGCCACGGCCGCCACCAGCAGCCCCGCCTCGGACTGATAGACGCGGGCGATACCGGCATCCGGCCTCACGACCCGCCCGCGGGCGATCAGCTGCGGCACGATCCGGCGCAGCGTGCCGACCGGGATCGCGAACCCCACGCCGGAGCTCTGGCCCGTCCGGCTCGCGATCGCGGTGGTCATGCCGATCAGCCAGCCGCGACTGTCGACCAGCGGCCCCCCGGAGTTGCCCGGATTGATCGCCGCGTCGGTCTGGATGATCGACTTGATGGTGCGGCCCGTCTTCGTGGGGAGCGAACGATTGAGGCTCGAGATGATCCCGGTGGTCAGCGTGCGCTCCAGTCCGAAAGGATTGCCGATCGCGAACACCCGCTGCCCCACCTTCAGGTCGTGCGACGTGCCGAACACGACTGGCTCGAGCGACTTTTCGGGGGTATCGATCCGGAGCACCGCGACGTCGGTGGCCGGATCCACGCCCACGACGCGGGCCTCGTGACCCGAGCCGTCGTGCAGCATCACCTGGATCTCCCGGGCCCCTTCCACGACGTGAAAGTTCGTGAGGATGTGCCCCTCGCCGTCCAGCACGATGCCCGAACCAGCCCCCTCCGAAGGCACCTCCATGAGGAAAAAGCCGGCAGCCACCGTGGCCTTGGTGTTGATGTTGACCACGCTGCGATTGACGGCCTCGTAGACCGCGATATTGGTCTGCTCCTCGGGCGTGAACGACCGCTCACCGACGATCCTCGGCTCCTGGCCGACCGCCCCGGTCAGGGCGAGCAAGAGCCCGCACCAGGGCCCCCCCAGAAGGCGACAGCCCCGTCGGGCCGCGGGCAGAGCAGCCGAAAGGGCTCGGTCGAGACGCGGGGAAATGATGACGCCGGAACGCATACGGTAGCCGGAGGCCAGGGGGAAGCGGCCGCCTCGGGCGACCGTTTGGACGGCATTATTCCGAAGAGCGTGCCGGGGCTCCACCCTGATTCGCAGCCTTTTCGCCCAGCGGTTCAGGCCCCGCGACAGGCGACAAATGCGGCCAGATCGACGTTGGCGACCCCGGGGCCGCTCAATATGCTTGGTTCGACTGTGTCGGTGTCTTTTTGGACCCCCCGACCGCCCGGAGCCCGATGATGCCAGTCTCGACTCGCCTGCAAACCTCCTTCGTTGGATGGCTCGCAGTGTTCTCCTGGGGGTTGGTGGCCCCATGCCTCGCGGCGGAGCCGGTCAAGCAACCGCTGGCGGTCAGTTTCGCCGAGGCCGCCCCCGCGACTGCGGACACGCCACAGGTCACCGCCATCGGCCTCCGGGCCGCGGCCGCTCCGGCCCCCGGGCCGCAGCAGATCATAGTGCTGGTCGACACGTCCGCCAGCCAAGCCGGCACCTACCGAGAGCGGACCCTCCAGGCCCTCGACGGCCTGCTGGCGGCGGCCCGGCGCGAGGATCGAGTGGCTGTGTCCGCCGTCGATGTCGCGACGGTCCCGCTCACCGAGGGATTCCACGGGGCCGGCGACGACGCGCTCCGCAAGGCCCGGGCGCAACTCGTGACCCGGCCACCGCTGGGCAGCACCGACCTCCTGCCGGCCCTCGAGGAGGCGGTCGCCAGGTTCGACGGGCCCGGCCCGCGGGTGATCGTCTACATCGGTGACGGACCGGCCGTCGACAGCCTGCTCCCGGTGGAACTGGCCCACACGATCGACCTCCTGCGGGCCAAGCAGGTCGCTGTCTGCAGCTTCGGAATCGGCCCCGGCATCAACTGGCAGTGCCTGTCGTCGCTGGCAGCGCACACCGGTGGCATGGTCGTGATTCCCACCGATGCAGACGACCCCGTCAAGGCGGCGGAAAGGCTGGCTGGATTCGTCACGCAGCCGGTGCTCTGGCCGAAAGATGTGAGCATTTCCGCGGACGAGCCCGACGCCGTCGTGCACCTGCTGCCCACCCGGATGCCGCCTCTGCGGGCCGACCGCGACTCGATCGTGCTCTTCGCCGGCCCGATCGGGGCCGAACTGAAGCTCACGCTCTCGGGCCGCGGCAAGGATCTCGAGGCCGGCATCCGGCTGCCCGACGTGGCCCCGGATCAGCAACATGCCTACCTCACCGAACTGGCCCGCAACTCGGCCCCCACGGAGGGCTTGATGCTTCCCTTCGTGGGCCGCGAGGGGCTCGCTCTCGCCCGGCAAGTGATTCGGGGCGAGGCAGGCGCCTTGGCGGCGCTCTCCGCCCGCGCCGAAGCGACGGGCGCGCATGACGCAGCCTTGCGCCTCGCCGAGGCATCGCTGCGCCGGGACCCCGACAACCAGGAGGCGACGATCATTCGCCAAGTGGCTCGCCGGCAACTCGGCTCGACCGAGGAGATTCCCCCGCCCGAAGAGACCATCCCGCCGGCCGACGCCGTCGCCGACGTTCCAGGCGGAATGCCGGCCGACGACGAACTCGCCGAAGTCGACAGGCAGCGCCGAGTGCGGGCACAGGCGCTCGAACAGGATGCCGCCGTGCGGATTCGAGAGGCCCGACAGATGCTCTCCACCGACCCCGATCTCGCCCGCGAGCGTCTCAAGGAACTGCAGCAGGACATCCGGAGATCCGAAGACCTTGACCCGGCAGCCCGCGAGCGGCTGCTCGCCCAGCTCGAAATGCGGATCCGAGAATCGATCATCCGTTCCCGCGAGAAGACCGAACGCGACCTCGCGGCCGAGCGACGCGCCGCGATCGGCCGCGAGCGGCTCCGGATGACGGGCGAACTCCAGCGGCGGGAGGAGAAGATCAAGCAGCTCACCGAGAAGTACAACGCGCTGGTCGAGGAGGGCATCCGCATCGGCTACGCCCAGGCGGAGCGGTATCCGGTGATGATCAACGGCGAGGCGGTGATCGGCACCGATCCCCCCACCCGCAACTTCAAGGAGGCGGAACGGGTCGCCGCCGAGGAGATCGCCCGCGAGGCTCCGCCGCTGTATGCGAACCACCCGATCCCGATGACCGCCCGGGTGGTCGGCCGCACGGCGCCGCTGGTGGCCCGGATCCTCGACTACGACACGCAGAACTGGCGCACCCGCCGCGACCAGGAACGGGGCTTCATGGACGCGATGCACCTGGTCGATGTGGCCGCCATTCCCTTCGTGGACGAGCCCCCGATCATCTATCCCGATCCCGACCGTTGGCGGGCGCTCACGAAGCAGCGGGAGAAGTACAAGTCGGTCGACCTGGCAAACCCGGGCAGCAAGGAACGGGAGATCTACGAGGCTCTGGAGAAGCCCGTGTCGAACTGGGAGTTCAACGAATCGCCGCTCCGCGACGTCCAGCGGGTGATTCAGGACCAGTTCCGCATTCCCGTCGAGATCGATGCCCGCGCGCTGGAAGACTTCGGGCTCGACATCGACACGCCGGTGACCCAACGGGCCTCCGACATCAGTCTCCGCTCCGCCCTCAAGCGGATGCTGGGCCCGCTCGACCTCGCCTACCTCGTCAAGGACGAGGTGCTGCTGATCACCACGCGCGAGAAGGCCGAAGAGAATCTCGTCGTCAAGGTGTATCCGGTCGCCGACCTCGTGATGCCGGTGAACCCCATCTCCGGCATCAACCCGTTCCAGACCGGCGGCGGCATGGGCGGCATGGGTGGAATCAACAGCGGCATGGGCATGGGAATGGGCGGCGGCATGGGCGGCATGGGCATGGGCGGCATGGGCGGCATGGGCATGTGCTGGGTGGCCCGCGAGGTGTATGGCGTCCACGATCCCCGCTGGCTCGCCTTCCGCGGCTGGGTGACCACCGAGGCGCCCGGCTGGTTTCGCGGCCTCTATGCCCGGCATGGCGAGGCGGTGGCAGACTGGCTGCATGACAAACCCGCGGTGAAGGGCCTCGTGCGACTGGCCATGAAT
>JBJTAA010000093.1:0-3945 GCA_046090525.1 Planctomycetota bacterium | reverse complement strand
GGACTCCTTGTCCGGAACCGGGTCGGGGTATGCGCAGCGTCTCGCGTGATCCGGTCACGGCGTGACCGGACTCCTGGAGCCCGGTTCCTCCGGAACCGGGTCGGGGTATGCGCAGCGTCTCGCGTGATCCGGTCACGGCGTGACCGGACTCCAGGAGCCCGGTTCCTCCGGAACCGGGTCGGGGTTCACGCAGCGTGTTGCGCGATCCGGTCACGGCGTGACCGGACTCCTTGTCCGGAACCGGGTCAGGGTACACGCAGCGTGTTGCGTGATCCGGTCACGGAGTGACCGGACTCCAGGAGCCCGGTTCCTCCGGAACCGGGTCAGGGTACACGCAGCGTCTGGCGTGATCCGGTCACGGCGTGACCGGACTCCTTGTCCGGAACCGGGTCGGGGTACACGCAGCGTCTGGCGTGATCCGGTCACGGAGTGACCGGACTCCTTGTCCGGAACCGGGTCAGAGTACACGCAGCCTCTCGCGTGATCCGGTCACGGAGTGACCGGACTCCTGGCCGCGGTTTGGGCGTTGACCGCGTCGGCCACGGCGCCTGCGATCTCGTCGGCCATCCGCCGCTGCTGCGTGACGTCGGCGAGGCCGCTGTTGGAGGCCACGATCTTGCCCGCGACGACGGCCGGATTGAAGCCGGCGACCGCGCCGATCGCGAGCGTGCCCGGAGCCCGCCGGCCGCGGTCGGAGCTGTCGAGCACGAAGAACGGCTGCCCGCCCGCCGTGGCCGGATCGGAGAGGGCGATGTCGATGCCGATCGTGGCGTTGCCCACGCCGAAGCCGATCGCGTTGCGGGCCACGGCGCTGCCCGCGTCGAGATTCACCACCTCGCCCGTGAGCCGCCAGCCGTCGGCCGGGGGCGGCGTGGCCTGAGCCCAGAACACCGCCGGCCAGCCCGCCTGGGCCATCTCCTCGGCGACGAGCCGGGCCACCGCGACGCCCGGCGGCTCGCTGCGATCGTAGCCCGTGACCGCATCGACCACGCGGGGCCGCGAGGCGAGCAGCGACCGCACCGGCCCCTGCGGGATCACCGGGGCCGACTGCTGGGCGAGCTGCTGCTGCAGGGCCGGATCGATCACGAACGGGATCACATAGATCTTGGCCGGCGGCCTGGCCGGCCAGGGCGTGGCGGCGGGGATGGCCTGCGACGCCGTGGGCCCGAGCGCGGGCGGCTGGGCCGGGGTGTTCTCGGGCAGGCAGGCGGCCGCCGCGATGACGGCGGGGATGAGCCTGCGACCGACGGTGGTAAGAGCGTGCATCATTTCCGTATTCGACTCCCTCTACGGCGATCTTGAAGCCGACTTGGCCGGATGTCGCTTTCTGACCCTCCGGCACGCTGGCGGCGAGCCGACAGCGGAACCTATCCAACCGACCACCCCGGGCGGGGCTGGGCGTGAACCTTGGGCGGGGCAGCGGCCAGGGCCGTGATCGCCGTCCGGGCGGCGGCCAGTCGCTCGCCCGTGAGGTGCTCGAGCGCGAGGTCGAACCGCACGCGTTGCCCGGGCGCCAGCGAGACGACGCGGCCCTGGGCCTCCTCGAAGGATCGCCGGTTCGGGTAGTTGGTCGCGGGCTCGAGGCCCGTGACGTAGCCATCCGCGAGGCCGCCCTGGTTCTTCCAGAGCGTGAAGCAGGGGAGCGTGTCGGCGGTCCAGGAGAGGCCGGCGGCCTGCGAGCCGTCGGGGGCCACGAGCAGCGCCGAGGCCACGCCGTCGGCGTTCGGTCGAATGCGGGCGAAGTGCACGTCCTCGCCGCGACCGGGCCGGGGGGCGTCGTAGCGGTTCCAGGTGGCGACGTCGGGAACAGCCACCGCGTCGCGCGGGGCGAGTTCGTCGATCGCGGCCAGCACCTGGGCTCCCGCGCCGAGCAGCGGCGGCCCGAAGTTCACGTGATAGAGCAGCTGCATCGTCGTCGGCCGCTCGGAGATGTTCGTGACCGTGTCGGTCCAGGCGATCCGCGGCCGGTCGGCCGCGAGCACGAGCCGCGTCTCCATGCGCAAGGCGTGGATCAGAAACCGCGTCTCATCGACGGCGCCCTCGAGCGTGAGCGTGCCGGCGTCGTCGTCGAGCGTGACCGTGAGCTCGTGCGCCGGGAGATTCGCGATCCGACCGTGGAGGCCGTGGGCGAGACGGCCGCTCGCGTCGAAGTCGGGGGCGCCGTTGCTCACCAGGCCGCAGCGGGCGACCAGTTCATCGAAGCCGTCGAGCCAGCCCAGGCCCGAGGGCTCCGCCTGCGGCACGAAGGTGGGATGGACGGGCCCGGCCACGGGCGACTGCCAGCCGAGCTCCACGCCGCCGGCGAACACCTTCCAGATGCCCAGGCCCCGATCGGGCAGCACGAAGACCTTCGTGGCGCCGGCCACGAGTTCCACGAGCAGGACGCCTTCGCGCCGGCCCCCCGTGAGCCGTCGGCTGCGAACCGCGAGCGGCCCGGCCGCCAGGTCGACGAGCGGGTCGGCGGCGACGCCCGGATGCGACGAAATGAGGCGGACGACGTGCTGCGGCATGGGAGGCTCCCCGGGGCAAGAGACGGCTCGTCGAGGGTTGTCTCGCCGGGCCGCCGAGACGTCAAGCAGCATCGGCCCGGAGGCTTGAAGCCCGGCCGGGCGAGCGTCACAGTATCGGCTCCGGGCCGCGGTTTCCGCAGCCTCCCCGTCGCCTCTCGAGCGATCCCATGAACGACCTGAAGATCTTTTCAGGGCCGGCCAACCCGGCCCTGACGCAGGACATCTGCCGCTACCTCAACCTGCCGATGGGCAAGATCTCGCTGGGGCGGTTTCCCGACGGCGAGATCTCCTGCAAGATCGACGAGGACGTCCGCGGCCGCGACGTGTTCATCGTCCAGCCCACCTGCCCGCCGGTGAACGAGCACCTCATGGAGCTGCTCGTGATGATCGACAGCTTCAAGCGGGCGAGCTCCTTCCGGATCACCGCCGTGATCCCCTACTTCGGCTACGCCCGCCAAGACCGCAAGGACGCCGGCCGTGTCCCGATCACCGCCAAGCTCGTGGCCAACCTGATCACGCGGGCCGGCGCCGACCGCGTCCTGGCGATGGATCTGCACGCCGCCCAGATCCAGGGCTTCTTCGACGTGCCGGTGGACCACCTCTACGCCGCCCCCGTGCTCAACAACCACCTCCACTCGCTCGAGATCCCCAAGGAGGAGATGGTGGTGGTGAGCGCCGACGAGGGGGGCATCAAGCGGGCCGTCGGCCACGCCAACCGGATCGGTGCGCCGCTGGCGATCATCGACAAGCGGCGGCTCTCGGCCGAGACGATCAAGAGCACGAACATCATCGGGGCCCCGGTCGAGGGCAAGACGGCGATCCTGTTCGACGACATGATCAGCACCGCCGGCTCGATCTGTGGCGCCGCCGACGTGCTGCACAAGCACGGCGCCAAGGCGATCCACGCCTTCGCCACCCACGGGCTGCTCGTGGGCCCGGCGATCGAGCGGCTCAAGAGCGCGCCCTTCCAGTCGATCGTGATCACCGACTCAATCCCGCTGACGCCCGGGAAGCTGCTGCCGAACATCCAGGTGCTGTCGGTGGCGAGCCTGCTCGGCCAGGCGATCAAGCGGATTCACCGCAACGAGTCGGTGAGCATGATGTTTCAGTAGCGGGGCGGCGGCTGCTGCCCGCGGCAAGCCGCCCGGCTGGAGGCCGGGCCCGCGGGAACCGCAGCGACCGTGAGGTCGCGGAGGTTCCGTAAGCCCGCCGGGGCCATGGATGGCCCGGCGGGCGCGATCTACTGAAACATCATGCTCACCGACTCGTTGCGGTGGATCCGCTTGATCGCCTGGCC
Source organism: Planctomycetota bacterium (assembly GCA_046090525.1). Lineage (GTDB taxonomy): Bacteria > Planctomycetota > Planctomycetia > Pirellulales > UBA1268 > QWPN01. Next base: position 138 of record JBJTAA010000093.1, on the reverse strand, counting down.
CAGGAGGCTGGCGACCGAGAGCACGGAGATGTTGGCGAGCATCTTGCCCGGCGTGAGCGGGATCGAGTCGGTGATCACGATGCTCTTGAACGGGGCCTGCTTGAGCCGCTCGATCGCCGGGCCGACGAGCAGGCCGTG
>JBJTAA010000092.1:0-3997 GCA_046090525.1 Planctomycetota bacterium | reverse complement strand
GCGCTCGACGAGGCGCTCGCGGCGGCGGCCCCCAAGGGCATCGCCGCCCTCAAGCCGGAGGCGCGGGTCGAAGCCATCCTGCTGCGGACGGATCTGCTCAACGCCGAAGCCATGGCCCTCCTGGAGGCCGGCGAATCGGCGAAGTGCCGAGGGCGACTCACCGAGATGATGGCGCTGCGGCAGGAGGCGGCGACGCTCCTGAAACTGCGCGAGGCCGAGCGGCATCCCGATCTGTTCTGGCCCCTGCTCATGTCGGCCGAGTCGCTGCTCGACGACGCACGGCGGGAGTTGGAGGTTGGCGACGCCGCCCGCTCGCGGACCGCGTCGCTCGAGGCCCAGAAACTCCTCGAGCGGGCGGACGCCCTCTCCGTTCCCGCAGACCATCCGCTGCGCAGGCATCTGGCCCGCCTGCAGGCGAGCATCCGCGGCACCCTGGCCGCTGTGGAGGCAAAGATTCCCGGCTCCGACGCGGCGGATGCGGCGGCCCGCCGGCTGCGGCGGGCCATCGACGCGACCGCCGCAGCGGGTGTGGATTACTGACCGCGGCGACCCCGCCTCCGATCAGGGGCCAGCGGTTGGCCGGTCGCCGCGGGAGGCGAGTTGCTCGACGCGGTCGAGGAGCGGTTTGGGATCTTCCGCCTGCATGGCTATGCCGCGGGCCAGTTGCAGCGATTCCTTCGCCGCGTCGGGATCGCCGACCAGGCCGAAGGCGTGGGCGGCGACCGCGGCAGCGAAGGCCAGCTGCCGGCGGCCGGCGAGATCGAGCCCGGTATCCGCGGGCCAGCAGGGCAACTGCATGGCTTCGGCCAAAAGTTTCTTGGCCCTGGCCTTGTCGCGGGCGGCCGTGAGGTCGGCAAGCCGGACGAGGTGCGCGGCGCGGTGGGCAGAATCGACGCCGGCCGCGGGCCCAGAGAGTCGCTCGAGGAGTTCCACCACTCCCGTCATGTCGCCGCTTTGCATCTTCGCGGCCACAAGCACTTCCGCCGCCGCGATCGCTCCCGGGTGGTCCGCCCCCGCGATCCGCTCCCAGGCCGCGAGCGCCCGGGCCGCGGTCCCCGCCGCCCGTTCCGCATCGCCTGCCATCCGCTCGGCGTGAGCGAGCAAAACCAGGCTCGCGGCCGTCTCGGGCTCGTCGTCGCCGCCGCCGGCCCGGCAAATGTCGTGGGCCCGGGCGAGGAAGTCGACGGCCGCAGGCCAGTCGCCGGCGGCGAGCCGGGCGGCGCCGAAGAGGCCGCAGGCCGCGGCCACGTGGGGATGCGTCTCACCGAACTGGGCAACGCGGGCCGCGAGATACTTGTCCCGCAGGTCGGCTTGCCCTTCCTTCTCCGCCAGCCGGTCATAGATCGCCGTCGCCAACTCCTCCCAGCCGTCCGTCGGCCGAGGCAATGGTCGCTCCAAGGCCGTGGCGGCCATGGCAACAGCCTTCTCCATGTCGCCCTGGCGGCTGAGAATGCCGGCGAGCACGATTCGGAGGGAACTCACGCCGGCATCCCCCGGCCCCAGTTGCCGCTCGGCGACCGGGAGCGCCCGCTCGACGGTCTTCAGGGCGGCCGCCAAGTTGCCCGCGGCCAGTTGCAGGCGGCCCAGCCGGGCGGAAAGATCGGCCACCTGTCGGGCGTCGGGCGGCGCGATCGAGTTGGCGAAGTCGAGCGCCCTGCCTGCCAGGGCGGCCGCGGCGGCCGGATCGCCGATCTCCTCCTGTACCCGGGCTGCCGACACGAGCCCGGCAATCGCCTGCGCGGCCTCCGTGCGGGGAGCCCGTTCGAGGTTTTTCACTGCCGCCGGATACCAGTCGGGAAGCTGCTCGGCCTCGCCGCGGAGCAGGGCGACGAGGAACGTATGCATCCGGTCAGCGGCCTCGACGACCGCCGAGGGCTTCGCTGCCGACCGCGTGGCAGCGAGCGCCCGAGCGAACGAATCCTCGGCGAGCACAAACCGTTCCGCCGCCACCTGCAGTTCCCCGAGCAGGCGGCGAAGCGGGACCTCGGCCACGGCCTGCGTCGGCCCGAGCTTGGCCAGCGCTGCGTCGACGAGGTCGGCCGCTTCGTCGGCCTCTCCGGCGTCCATCATCACCAGACCGAGGCGGTCGCAGGCCGACACGATGTCGGTGGCCGACGCATCGCCGCCGGCCAGGAGGCCGGCCAGGATTCTCCGGCGCTGCTCGACCGCCTCGGGAAACATTCCCAGCGAGGCATAGGCGGTCGCGACATCCCCGCGTGCCTGCCGAGTGGCGGCGGCGCCTGCACCGAGCAGCCCGTCGAGGGATTCGATGGCTGCCTGAACCGCCTCCCGGGCCCGGCGCACGCCCTCTGAATCGGGCTCGGGCGCTGCAGCGAAGGCAAGCAGAGCGCGCCGCGTCGTATCGACCGCCGCGGGCAAGCGCTTGGCCGCGGTCTCGAGCCGGGCCCACGTGAGGAGCGATCCGCCGAGGAGCGTGGACTCTTCACCGCGGCCGGTGGCGACGAGTTTCTCCCGGGCGGCGATCGTCTTGTCGAGGAGCGCGGCGGCGGTGTCGAGCGAGCCCATATCGACGAGCACCTCGGCAGCCAGGTCGTTCACCGCGAGGAGCCGCGGAGAGTCTTCGCCCTCGACGCGCTTGATTTCCCGGCTCTCCGCCCGGAGCACGTCGAGGGCCTCGTCGAACTGGCCGGCAGCCCGCAGGGTCGCGGCCTGCTCGAGGACCGACTCAGCGGCCAGCGTCGGACAGGACACCCACCAACCCCCGACGAGGATCACCCCGAGCGCCGCTAGTCCGATGGAAACCGATCGCGGGCCAGGGCCCCTGGCCCTTCGAGCCATCCTCGCAGGGTTTCCGTCCATGCCCGTACCTCGCTCCACGACATCCGGAACCCGGCTGAATTTCCCCAGCCGGTGCCCTGAACCGTTATAGGGGGCTCCGCGTACTCACCGGCGTGTCCGGCCGCCGGCTTGACGGCCGAAAACGGCATTCCGCCGCGTCCTTGTGGCCTTCAAATCCCCTGTTTATAGTACTGCCTGGGGCAGGTTCATCGGTCTCGGTACGACAAGCCGGAAGATTCCTGTTCGTGTCCGCGGCCTTTCCTAGGAGTTGATCCACCATGTTTGCCACCCACCAGGCACGGCGGGGCTTTACGCTCGTCGAGTTGCTCGTCGTGATCGCGATTATCGGGACGCTGGTCGCGCTCCTGCTCCCGGCCCTTTCGTCGGCTCGATCGGCGGCCAACGCTTCGGCCAGTGCCAACAACCTCTCGACATTCGGTCGGGGATTCGAGTTGTACGCGTCGACGCACGACGGATTGTACTCGTCCGGGGCGTTCGACCACATTCGGGATGGCGACATCCGGCAGCATGGCTGGGTGGCCGATCTCATCGGTACCAAGGTCGCCAACCCCGGCAAGGGACTCGACCCATCTCATCGTAGCAAGGTCAATGAAACTGTGGGCGTCTACACGGGCGCGCTGAACCCCGGAACGGTAGCGCTGGGCCCGAACTGGGAAGGGGTCACCGGCGTGAGCGGGGTAGCTGGCGCAGTCGGATCTGGATACTTCCCCGCCCCGACTCGAGATGTCTGGAACGAAGGCTACAACAGCAACTTCGCTACCACGTGGCATTTCAGTCGCGGCGACCCGACCGCCGCCTCGGGCTTCAATGCCGTCGGTGAAAAGGATCAGGCTGACGGCGATGGGCCGCTCTCGCAAACCATGCTCAGCGAGGCAGGGACCACGGCAGCCCGGGTCGCTCTGATGGCGCCGGGGCGGCTCACCGGAACTGCGATCGACGGGACCGCTCTCGGGACACTGAAGAGCTTCACTGGAAACAACACGATTGCCAAGGTGAATGATCAGTACACGGAGAGCTTCACCGACGGCATGATCGTGCCGTTTACCAACACCGCTCTCGGCGGTGCGACGGACCAGTTCGTCCATGACATGTCTGGCTTCTTTCCGTTGCATCAGCCGAAGTCATCCACCGGGGGCGGCGGGTTTGCCCCCGTGCTGTTCGCCGACCTCCACGTGGA
>JBJTAA010000091.1:0-2560 GCA_046090525.1 Planctomycetota bacterium | reverse complement strand
AAGGAAACCCCTTCGGCCGCCGCCACGAGCGCCCCGCTCCGTTCGGCATCCTGAATCTCGAGCTTCACACGGCCCACGGCGGTCCGTCGCTGACTCCGCTCGCGCCGCATCGCCTCGAGCGCCCGAACGCGGCCCTCGTTGCGGGTGCGACGGGCCTTGATGCCGGTGCGGATCCCGACCTCCTCCTGGGCGAGCTTCTTGTCGAAAAGCGCATTCTGCTTCTCCTCCGCGGCGAGCGCCTCCTCCTTCCGCACGAGGAATGTGTCGTAGTCGCACGACCAGTCGAAGATCCGTCCGCGGTCGATCTCCAGGATCCGGTCGGCCATTCGGCGGAGGAAGGTGCGGTCGTGGGTCACGAACAGGAGCGTGCCCCGCCACCGCCCCAGAAAACCTTCCAGCCACTCGACCGCCTCGATGTCGAGGTGGTTGGTAGGCTCGTCGAGCAGGAGGAGATCGGGCTGCCCGACCAGGGCCCGCGCCAGGAGCACCCGCCGCTTGAGGCCCGCCGAGAGGCGGTCGAAGGCCGCGCCGCCGTCGAGTTCCATCCGCGAGAGGATCTGTGCGACCGCTTGCTCCCCCTGCCAGGCAGCCTCGGGGGCCGCTGCCGGCAGGCCGGCGGCGACGATCTCCTGCACGCTGCCCGCCAGATCCTGCGGCACGTCCTGCTGCAAGAGCGCGACGGTCGCCCCGGGGGCAAACTCCACGCTTCCGGCATCGGGCTGGATTGCACCGGCCAGCAGACGCATCAGCGAGGTCTTGCCGGCACCGTTGCGGCCGAGCAAGCCGATCCGCTGCCCCGCCTCGACGTGGCAGGTCACGTCGTCGAGCAGCGGGGGCCCGCGGAAGCGGAGCGACAGGTTGCGAATGGTGACCAGCGGCATCGGGTGGCCGCCATGATATCGCCGGCTGACAGCGGCGGCCGAGCGTCTGTCAGGCGGGGCCCCTGCGCAGACGGCGGCGGATGAAGGCAAGCACGTCGGGGTTGCCCAGCAGCTCCGCATGCCGCAGGCTTCATGGGCGTCATGGTCGATGCGTACGGCACTGGCCGATCCGGGGCCGGGGCCCCGCGTGAAGGCAAGGTCGTGTGAGGGCCACCCGGGAAGATAGTTCCGCCGCCGGCCCGCCAGCAAGCATCGGGGCCCGAGGTCTATCAGGATCACGCGGCCAGCGTATGCCCGGAAACGGAGGCGCGGCGGAGGCCCGGTGGGATCGGGTTCCGGCGGCTTGACGCGTGTTGCATGGCGCGTTACCCTCCCGGCGGTTTTGATGGTCCTGTTTCGAAAAGACGCTCCTGCAAGCACCCCTCACCGTCGCGGCGAGAAATCAACGCTGACGGCAATCTGACCGGCCTCATCGATCCCGACGGCTCTGCCTCGGGCTCCCCCTGCCGGTGGTGCTTCTCTCGGGAAGGCGTTTTCCGTCGTTCCGGGTGACTCCCATGGTTGCCGCACGTGGTTTCTATGTGCATCGCGACGATGGCTGGTGCTCGATGACGACAAGCCAATCCTCGGAGAACGGAACATGAAGTCGATTCACCTGCTGCTGGTCGCCCTCGCCTGCCTGACGCACACCGCCGCCGGAGCGGTCGTCATCTACCAGGAGAACTTCGACGGTGCCGGCTCGACGAATCTGGCGGGCCTCGCACCCGACGTCGCGCCGGGTTCCGAGACTTGGGGGGGAGCCACCGACTACAAAGCCGACGGCTTTGTCGGTGGGTTCAACTTTTCGGGCATCTACCTGCCGTTCACGCCGTCGGTCGGCACCGTCTACACCCTCACGGGGTCGTTCCGGGTGACGGCGGGTAGCGATTGGCTGGGCCTCGGGTACGCGGGGGGCAGTCCGACATCGCCCGTGCGGCTGTCCAACAACCAGGGCCGAGGATGGCTGATCGCGAAGGACACCATCCTCGTCTCGTTCATCGGCCCCGGCGACGGAAACGGGGTCGTGCAAGGAACGAACAGCACCCAGAACCCGGTGGGAGTCCTCACGACGCAGACGATCACGCTCGACGCCTCCAGCGCGAACCCGGCCAACTGGACGTTCTCGGCGACGCAGACCGTCGGCAGCACGAGCTATACGGTGTGGACCAATCAGCCCGCGGGCATCACCTCGATCGGCGACATCACCGCGATCGGCCTGTCGGCGAGTACCGCCTCCGGCACCTTCACCAATCTCACGCTCACGGCGGTGCCCGAGCCCTCCACGTACGCCATGGCCCTCGTGGCTGTGGCCTGCGGCGCCTCCTCGATCTGGCGGCGGCGGGTCAGTTCGCGTCGTCGTTGACCGGCTCGTCCAGGACAAGCGGGGCGGGAAACTCGGCGGCGTAGTCGCCGCCGCGGCTGCGGAGCCGCTTGTCGTTGATGCCCCCCTTGGGCTGGTTGAGCGGGATCTCCATGCCGCCGAGTTCGCCCATCATCCGGTAGAGGTCGTCCTCCAGCCGGCGGGCGAGCCGGGCGTGTGCCGGGTCGCGATGGAGGTTCCGCATTTCGTCGGGATCGGCCTCGAGGTCGTAGAGCTCGTCGGCATCCCAGAGGCCGTAGTAGGTGATGTATTTGTGCGT
>JBJTAA010000090.1:0-10898 GCA_046090525.1 Planctomycetota bacterium | reverse complement strand
GGTGAGGCTGCCCGCCTGGTAGGGCGCCACGCCGTCGTTCCACGCCTGCGTCCAGACCGGCCACATCACGAGGGCGGAAAGAAAGATCGCCAGCGAGGCGACGACCTGGTTGCCCGGCACCTGGGCCGCGCCCAGCCCCTGGCGCACGAGCCCGAGCACCACCGACATCCTCACGAAGCAGGTGGTCATGAGCAGCACGGCCGGGGCGAGCGTCGCGACACCGAAGAGCATGGCCGAGAGCATGGCCGAGGGCACGAGCGCGGCCAGCGACCGGCCCTGAAGCAGGCTGGCCGGATTCCAGCCGCTCGGCGTCGCCGGTTCACCCGAGCCAGCCGCGACGGCGGCGGGCGCCGTGGCCGGCGGGGTGGCGGGCGGCTCGGGAGCCTGCGGTGTCACAGGCACGACGTCCGTGGCGGTGACGGCGGCCGGCGCATTGGCGGCGGAGGCTGCCTCGTCGGCCGCCGCAGCGGAGCCCGGGCCGAGCGCCAGACAGAAGAGGACGAGGCCGACGCCGGCGACCCGCGGCGGCGCGGGTCGAGCGGCGACGCGTACGGCCGGTCGCTCGCCGAGGCAGGCAGCGGCGATCCGCTCGGTGGCCTGCGGGTCGTCGATTTCGGCGAGGGTCTGACAGCCCGCTGCCGAGACACCCACCAGGAGCGTCCGCGGCCCGAAGCGGACCACCCGCACGGCATGCGGCCCGCCGAGAGATGCCTCGCCGAGCAGTTCGAAGACATCGGGGGGAAGCTGCCTCGTGCGGCGCAGCGGCCGGAGCCTCAACGCGGCGAGGAGCGCGAAGGCCGCGCCGATCGCGGCGAGCACCGTCCAATCGCCGAGCGGCTTGAGCGGGCGGGCCGGGGCCGGCCCACCGTTCGGAGTCGCGGCAGGGCCGGTGAGTGGGAGCGGGCCGGCGGCCGGCGACGCGGCGGCGGGCTCGAATGTGGCCGGCTGCGCCTCGTTGGCCGCCGGCACCTCCTCGGGAAGCGGTGGCGACGGGGCGGCGGCAGGGGCGTCCGCGCGGGCCAGGCCGATGCCGCACAGGCACGACGCGGCCAGCGGCACGATGGGCATCCACCGGCCGAGGACGCGGCGGCGCGGAAGGCGGCGAGCGATCACGCGGCGACCTGCCTGCGGGCTGGGGAAACGGTCGTCGCGTCTTCCGCGACGGGCGTGTCGTCGAACGAAGACCAATCGATGCGCTGGTCGCCTCGCTGGGTCGGGCGCCGCGGGCCGCGGGGCCGGCGGTCAGCGGAGGCCGACGGTCGCAGCACGAGCCAGCCGAGCAGGCCTGCGGCCACGGCGATCACCCCGAGCCACACGTCGCGGGGCACGTCGGCGGGCCGCCCTTCGAGCACGGCCCGCCAGGCGGCTTCGAGCGAGATCGCCTCGGGAGCGTCGGCTGCCGCAGCCGTGGCGGCGGGCCGCGGCGGCGGGAGGTCGGTGCGGGCGCCGGCGGGACCGGCCGGAAACTGCGTCAGCACGACCCGTCGGCCGTCGGCCCGCGTCGTGGGAGGCAGCAGGCCGAGCACATGATCGCGGAGCCGCTCCTCTGCCCGGCGGGCAGCCTGGTCGGGTGCGGCGGTCGGTTCGGCGGCCTCGAGGAACGTGTCGGGCACGGCGAGAGCCACGAGGATCGTGGCCGGATATCCCTCGTCGGCGACCGGGGCGGGCGGTTCCGCCGCCGGGCCGGCTGCCGTGCGGTCGGGCGAGCCGCTTCCGACCTCGGCCGGCGCGTTGGCATCGGCCACCCGCTGACCCGTGGCCGGCGGGGGCGGGGCGGGCAGTTCCGGCGGCCGCGGCGGCGCGAAGGTGACGGTCACGTCCATCACGGCTCCCTCGATGAAGGCCAAGGCCTGCCGCAGCTTGGCGGCGAGGTGCCGCTCGTAGACCATCTGCCGCGCGAGGAGGGGATCGACCCGGGCCACGTCGTCGTCGGCATGCGTCTCGAGGGGGCCGGCGAACACCCGCCCGCTCCGCAGGTCGGTCACGGCCACCCGTTCGGCGGCCAGACCCGCGATCGAAGCGGCCACGAGCACCCGAATCGCCTGCACCCGGGCGGGCTCGAGCTCGGCGCCCGGCTGCGTGCGGACGTTGACGCTGGCGGTCGGCTCGGGGGCGGACGCCAGGCCTGCCGAGCGGTCATCGACGTCGTACAGCACGGCGGCCCGCTCGATGCCAGGCATCGAGCAGATCACGTGGGCCAGTTCCTCCTGCACGGCCACGCGGAGCATCTCCTCCTGCACGGCCCGGCTCTGCCAGGGGCTGTTGCGTTCGAGCGCCCGCCGCAGACTGCTGCCGAACTCGCGCGGCAGGGCCTCGGCGTCGACCAGGGCCCGCATGTAGGCGCTCTGCCGCTGCCGGGGCACCCAGATGCGGCCGGTCTCGGTGCGATGGTCGGCGAGCTGGGCCCGGTCGAAGGCGGCCTCGACGATGGCCAGTTCCGACGAGGGCAGCACGGTGCCGGGCAGGAGTTCGACCTCCTCGCTGATGGGCCGGTCGCGAAGCAGCCAGGCGGCCCAGCCGAGCGAGGCGGCCACCAGGCCGATGCCCACGACCTGGGCGGGCGTGACCCGCGGACCGCGGCGGGGCGTGTCGTGGGGATGATGCATTGCGAGGCGCTCGCGATGGTGGCCGGCTCAGGCGGCGCGGCTCTTGAGGCGGTGGTGGGGCAGACGCAGGGTCACGGCCAGGCCCCCGTCGGGACAGCGGGCGCAGGCGACCGTGCCACCGAGGCGGGCGACCGGCGGCTCGGCCGCGGCGAGGGCCGCCGGCGCTGGGCCGGACCCGGAGTCGGCCACCTCGATCTCCAGGCAGGAGCCGGTGTCGACCGTGGTGACCACCACCTCGCGCAGGCGGGGCGGGGCCGACGCGGCGGCCTCGCAGGCGGCCGCGAGCAGCGGGGCGACGGCCTCGCGGAGCGTGTCGAGGTCGGTCGGCGCGACCCGCCCGGCCGACGCGTCGAGCGTCACGATCACCTGAGGCAGGCCGCTGGCCCGTCGCTCGGAGGCAACCTGGGCGGCCAGTGATTCGAGCAGGCTCGCGAGCCCGCCCGCCTGCGGGAGCGGCCGCAGTGGCAGCAGGTGCGGACCTTCGGCCTGCCGATCCTCGGCGAACGATGGCATGGGAATCCTTTCCCGGCGGACGGAAGCGTGAGCGGACTGCGGGCCCCGATCAGGTGGCCCCGTGTGGTTGGAGGTCGGCCGTCGCGCCGCACAGCTCGTCCATGAGCCAGCGGTTGACGTCGGCGAGCGTCGGCCGCGACAGGCCGCCGCCGCGCTGGTAGATCCGCACGGCCAGCGTGCCGCCGGCAGCGTGGAAGGTGCGCAGCGTGCGGTCGAAGCGGGCGGCGTCGGCCGCCACCTCGGCGGCGCGGCAGCAGAACAGGAGCGGCAGCCGGCGAACCTCGTCGAGCCGGGCGAACACGCCCTCGTCGAGCGGGAACGGCCCGCCGAGCGAGACGGCGCCCGCGAAGGCGTCGGGATTGCGGCAGGCGATCCGGAAGGCCTCAGTGCCGCCGGAGCCGTGGCCGACGAGCCAGATGCGGCGCGGGTGGATCGAGAGCCGGTCGCGCACCCGGTCGATCGCCCGCCAGAGTGCCGGCTCGCTCCGGGCGGGCTGCACGGCGACGTAGTTCCGCAGGCTGAGCTTCACCATGGTGCGGCCGAGGTCGAAGGCCGCAGACGGATCGGTGAGCCAGACGAGCAACGGATAGTCGTAGCCGGGCTCATAGCCCTGGGGCACGAACACGCGGGCGTCGCCCGTCCAGTCGGCCGGAAGTCGGCGGCTCACCGCGGCGGTGTGGACCGGAGCGACGGCGGCGGAAAGCCTGCGGCTCATGGGGAAACTCCAGGGAAATGCGTGCTGAAAGCGGACGCGGGGTTGTAACGGAGGTGCCCGCGGCCGACAACGCCAGCCGGGCCCGCGCCTGGCGGTCTCGGCAAGCCTGGAAAGCAGCGCAAGCCCGGGCGTGCGGAACGGTCGTCCAGCGTGACCCGGTCACGGAGTGACCGGGCTCCTGGAGTGATCCAGTCACATGCAGCACCGATCTCCGGGAGGGGTTGCCCGTGCCGTGGAGCCGGCGTTGCTGGGCGAGCGAAGCCAGGATGGCGAAGCGAGGCCAGCACCGAGCGAGCGCGGGGCAGGATGCCCGGAGCGAGCGTCCGGCGATGCGGCACGGGCAACCCCGGACGCACGGAACCAGCCCTCCAGCGTGATCCGGTCACGGAGTGACCGGACTCCTGGGGGCGAATCTGACTCCGGGGCTCAGCTCGCCGCCGTGAGCCGATCCATGGCCGACACGAGCTCCTTGACCGCCGCGACACTCTTGTCGAGGCCGGCCCGCTCGTCGGGCAGGAGGTCGAGCTGGATCACCCGCTCCACACCGCCGCTGCCGAGGATCACGGGCACGCCCACGAAGTAGCCCCCCACGCCGTACTCCTTGTCGCAGTAGGCAGCCACGGGCACGAGCCGCTTCTTGTCGCGCACGATCGCCTCGATCATCTGCGCCGTGGCGGCCGCCGGGGCGTAGTAGGCGCTGCCGGTCTTGAGCAGGCCCACGATCTCGGCGCCGCCGTTCCGCGTGCGCGTGACGATCTCGGCGAGCCGTTCGCGGCCGATGAGCTGCGTGACGGGGATGCCGCCCACGCTCGTGCAGCTGGGGATCGGGACCATCGTGTCGCCGTGGCCGCCGAGCAGCATCGCGGAAATGTCCTCCACGCTCACCCCGAGCTCCATGGCCAGGAAGGCGCGGTAGCGGGCGGTGTCGAGGATGCCCGCCTGGCCCATCACGCGGGCGGCCGGGAAGCCGGTCACCTGGAAGGTCCGCTGCACCATCGCGTCGAGCGGGTTGGAGACCACGATCACGATCGCCTGTGGGCTGGTGTCACGGATCTTGGCGGCCACGTCGCCGACGATCTTGGCGTTGGTGGCAAGCAGGTCATCGCGGCTCATGCCCGGCTTGCGGGCGATGCCCGCCGTCACCACCACGACGTCGCTACCGGCGGTGTCGGCCCAGTCGGTGGTGCCGGTGAGCCGGGCGTCGAACCCCATGATCGGAGCGGCCTGAAAGAGATCGAGCGCCTTGCCGGCGGGCATGCCCTCGGTGGCGGGGATGTCGAGCAGCACGACATCGCCGAGTTCGGCCGCGGCGGACCAGTGAGCGGTGGTGGCGCCGACGTTGCCGGCACCGATGATCGAGATCTTCGCACGTCGCATGAGGGGCTCCGTTGGGGGTGGGATGGGGGCTGGGAACGGGCAGGAACGAGAGGCGGGATTCAGCGGTCGGTGTCGCGGGGCACGTCGATCCGGTCGGGCAGCTCCTGCCGCGCCCGCTTGATCGAGCGGTTCAGCGACCAGTTGCCGTAGAGGATGCCGAGCCCGAAGACGGCGGCCAGGGCCAGGGCGGCGACGACCCCGGCGACGATGGTGAAGCCCCGCATGCCGGCGCCGGGCGTGGGCGGCGTCCAGGCGGCCCGGGGGCCGATCACGAGCATCGTCTGCCGCCGCTCCGTGTCGGCGACCTGCCTGCCATCCTCCTCGCGGGGCGCCTCGAAGGTGTAGGCGTAGCGCTTGAAGGCGAAGCCCGGCACGCGAACCGGCTCGTTGATGCGATCGCCCGTGGGCATGCCCGGCGGCAGGTCACGCACGCAGCAGACGATCGGGAAGGAGTTTTGCATCCGGCCGTCGACCTCGAGCAGCGGGGTCTCCGTGAACACGTAGAGTTCCCAGTAGTGATCGCTGCCGACCTGCTCCCGCCGGAAGGCGTCGTCGATCGGCACCCGCGTGGCCCGCAACGCCGCCCCCTCGATCACCACCGGATCGCCGCGGTGCTCGGGCAGCCACTTGCGGCCGGGATCGATCAGGACGAGCACGTCGGTCGGGGCGGCGGCGGCCCTGATCGCGGCGGCGTCGGTGCGGCCGACCGCCTCGAGGAGGGCGAAGAACGCGGCGGTGTCGCCCCGCACGAGTTTCTGGCCGTCGGCGACCGTGTCGAAAAGCCCGTAGTCCATCCCCAGCCGGGCCAGCGGCGTGTCGGGAAACCAGGCCACGTGCGCGGCCGCCGCGAGCAGGCTGGCCGGAGCCTCCGGCCAGGCCGCGGCGTCGGCGGGCTGGTCGGCAAGCGGGGGCTTCACCGCCGTCGCGAGCGGCAGGACCAGTGCCGTGGCCGGCTCGTCGATGGGACTCCAGCGGGGCCAGCTCCGGGGCGCCGCCGGCGTGAGCACGTCGACGATCAGGCCTCGCTCGTCGATGAGGCGGACGACGTCGTAGGCCGGCCGGCCGAGCCGCTCGGCGAGATCGGCGGGCAGCTTGCGGGGGGCGACGAAGGTGGCCCGGCCGCGGAGGGCGAGCAACTCGTCGGCGACGGCCACCGCCTCGCCCGCGGCCGGCGCCGGCTGGGCGGCCTGCTTCCAGCCGGCCGCCAGCGCCGGGGGTGCGTCGAGCCGCTGCAGAATCTTGACGACGTCGGCCTCGACCTCCGGCGTCCACTCGGCGGCCGCCTCGATGGCCGCCCGCCGCGGCTGGTCGATCTCCCGCAACCGCAGAAAGGTCGGGACGTCGGCCGCCGCGGGCGGCTCGTCGGCGGCGCGCGAACCCGCGGTGACGGCGAGAACGAGGAGCAGCAGCGTGGCGACGGATCGGCGGCCGACCGGGATCGTCGCGTCGCCACTGCCACTCATGTCCTGTCTCCCGCGGATGGCTCGTCGCCCTCGGCCACCTCGTCGGCCGCCACCCGGGCCAGCGACGCGGCGACCGAGAACGGTTCGACGTCGGCGAGCGCCGCGTCGAGCCCGGCAGCGGTCGCGGCCCGCTTCCGGCGGCTCCGGCCCACCAGGAAGAAACCGACGGCGATCGAGGTCACGATGGCGAGCATCGTAACAACGCCGATCGCGGTCAGCGAGAGGTCCCAGAGACCCCCGCCGGAATCGTCGACCGCCACGGCCCGGCGGGCCGGCGCCCGGGCGAGCAGGAGCGGTGCGACGCGAACGGTGTCGGAGGCCTTGTAGGCCATGTTCTTGAGGAAGCATCCCGACACCACGACCGGCTCGTGGATCGAGAGCCCCGTCGGCATGCCGGCGGGCACTTCCAGGAAGTGGACGATCACGGGCGAAGCGGGCCCTCCGGCCGGCTCGAGCCAACCCTGCCAGTAGTCATCGATGCCGTAGTTGTTTTCGGGCGCCCGCAGCCGCTCCAGGCGATGGAGCGTGCCTGCCATCCGCACCGAGCGTCCGCGGAACGAGGCCGGCTGACCGAAGAGTTCGGTGAAGCCGACGTCGCGCGGGGGCACCAGCGATCTGCCCTCGTAGCCCCGCAGGGTGAGCAGGCTCTCGAGCCAGGCATCCTCGTCGGCCTGGCGGAAGAAGGTCGCATCACGGACCTTCGCCAGCGACGTCACCGACGCCGACAGTTCCGCCTCGGCCACCGCCGGCGGCTCGTCGGGGGCGAGGATCACGACCGCATCCTGCTCCGGCGGCGGCCCGGCGACCTTCTCGATGCGGGTGTCGACCTGCGGCTCGCGGGGCGCGGGCGGCGGTCCGCTCGACCGCGTGAGCAGGTCGAGCGTGACGAGCGCGACGACCGCGGGCGGCATGAACCGCCAGAAGAGCTTCCGATGCTCGGCGGCCGAGAGGAAGTTTCGCAGCCGCGAGCGGCCGCCGGGCGGCACGGGATCCGGGGCGGGCGACGGGAAAGGAGCGTCCTGGATGCCGGCGACGGTCACGACGCCAACCGCCGCCCGGCGTCCTCGACCGGTCCGCTCTCGGCCTCGGCGAGCCGCTGCTGCCGCCGCATCTCGCGCCACACGTAGGCCGCGAACGAGCCCGCGAGCGTGAACGGCATCGCCAGCATCAGCAGGATGCTGTAGAAGTAGCCCCGCGCCACGTTGAGCCCCTCCGGATCGGAGGTGTTGACCGCGTCCTTGCAGTTGGGGCAGCCGAACGCGTCGGCGACCGCCACCAGGGCGAGCGCGAGGGCCAACGACAAAGCGACCTGGACGCGGCTCATGCTGGCATTATAGCCCGCGCGCAGCGGCGGCGGCGGGGAGGTGATAGAGCATCCCGTAGATCACCACGCCCGTGACCGAGACGTAGAGCCAGATCGGCATCGTCACGCGGCCGAGCCGCCGGTGGGCCTCCCAGCGGCCCTTCCAGGCCAGGAAGAACATCCGCAGGGCGAGGAAGGGGACGGCGGCCGCGAGCACCACGTGCGTCAGCAGGATCGCGTAGTAGACCAGCCGCAGCGACTCGGGGCCCGCGTACTTCCGGCTGCCCTCGAGGTAGTGGTAGACGAGGTAGGAGGCGAGGAACACCGCCGACGTGGCGAACGCCGCCACCATCGCCGCCCGGTGCGCCCGCCAGTCGCCCCGGCGGATGAAGATCCAGCCGGCCACGAGCAGGATCGACGCGAGCGAGTTGAGCACCGCGTTGGTGGTCGCGAGGGGATGGATGCCCTCGGCGGCGGCCAGCAGGACGGGTGAGGTCATGGCGCGCCTCCGGCCCCGGCGGCAGGCTCCTCGGCCAGCACCTCGCGGATCAGCTGCTTGAGCAGTTCGACGCGGTCGGCGTCGGTGAGCGAGTAGCCGCCGCGAAGCTTTCCCTGGCGGTCGAACACGACCCCCTTCTCCGCGTGCACGCCCACCTCCACCGGCAGCTTGAACTTCCCCATGCCGACGCGGGTGATCTCGGCCATCTCGCCCGTGAGAAACTTCCAGCGGGCGGGATCGGCCTGGAACCGATCGGCGTAGCGGCGGAGCGCCTCGGGCGTGTCGTTGGCGGGGTCGCAGGTGAGGCTCACGGCCACCAGGTTGGGATCGTCGATCTCGCGGAGGATGTCGGCGATCGCCTGGTTCTCACGGAAACAGGGGCCGGGGCAGTTGGCGAAGAACACCGCCCCCAGCCAGACCTTGCCCGCGAGCGACTCCGACGAGAAGGCCGCCCCCGTCTGGTCGGTGAGCGTGAAGGGCGCGTCGGCATCGAGCACCGCGACCGCCGTCTCCGGATCGGGTTCGGGCTTGCCGACCACGACGGCCGGCCGCTCCGCACAGCCGGGGAGGAGCAGGCCAAAGGCTACCCACAGGGCAGCGAAACGTGTGTTCATGGTCATCGCGAGTCTCCAGGAACCGCCGGGGGCCGAAGGCCATTCGAGGCGACCTCCAACGTGGGTCGGGGTTGCCTGTGCCATCTCGCCGGACGCTCCCTGCGGGCATCCTGCCCTTCGGTCGCTCGATGCTGGCCTCGCTTCGCCATCCTGGCTGCGCTCGGCCATCAACGCCTGCTCGATTGGCACGGGCAACCCCTCCTGCAGCGTCGATGAGCGTCGGAGGGGGTCAGTGAGCTGCCGGCGCCGCATGCTCGGCGTCGCCCGACGCCTGCTCCAGCAGCAGCAGATCCGACGGGCGGGCCATGTGGATCGCCCGCTCCTGGGCGACCATCCGGTTCCGCATGCCGATGTCGGGCACGAGCATGATCACCATGAACACCGCCATCATGGCGGCGGGGATGGTGAGCACGTACTTCCAGTTGGCCTCCCACCAGACGTGCATGAAGAACAGCACCACGAGCATCGCCTTCGTGCAGGAGACGGCCATCATGAACGCCCAGCCCACCTGTGGCTCGTCGCGCCACGGCCAGAACGACGAGTAGGTGAGGAACGACATCGTCGTGAGGCCGCACAGGGCGGCGAACACGAGCAGGTATTTGCCGATGCCGCCGTGGCCGTGGTCTCCCTCGTGGGCGTGGGCGGCGTGCTCGAGCGTCTCGTCGGCCGTCTCGCCCGATCGCGTGACGGGGCCGTGGGAGTCGTGGGATGCGTGGGAATGGTCGGACATGGCGGTGCCTCGGGCCGGGGGCGGGGTTAGAAGAGGTAGAGCAGCGGAAACAGGAAGATCCACACGAGATCGACGAAGTGCCAGTAGAGGCCGGCGTTCTCGATCCCCCCGTCCCGCTTCGCGTTCAACGTCCAGGTGCACATGATCGCGAACACGATCAGGCCCACGAGCACGTGGATGGCGTGGAAGCCGGTGAGCAGGAAATAGGTGCTCGCCCACATCGTGCCGCCGGGGATCACGGCCGGAAGCTTGAGCCAGGGGAAGGTGTCGTTGAGGCCGTGGGGGCCGTGGCCGCCGTGGGCGTCGGCGCCGTCGGGCGGCAACGGCATCACCTGGTCGGCGACGACGGCGAGGTCGAAGGGCTGCTGATCGGGGCTCGCCACCAGTTGCCGCACCTGCTTGAGGCGGCGACGGGCCGAGACTTCCTCGGCGGTGAGCTTGTCCTCGGGTGTCTCGTCGAGCTCCTTGAGGCGGTCGATCATCGCCGGCTCGCCGAGCCGGGCCCGCACGGCCGAGCCATAGTAGAGGTCGGGCTTCTCGAACACGCGGCTGCGGGGCGACCACGGGTAGATGCCGTGGGAGAACTTGGCCTGGTATTCATACGCCTTCACCCCGAGGAACAGCGTGCCGAGAAGGAGCGTGAGCACCATCCAGGCCTTGGCGAGGCCCGTCTTGTTGGCCCGGGCGGCCTCGAGGGCGAGCACGATCGTGACGCTCGAGCAGATGAGCACGAACGTGTTGAAGGCGCCGATCGGCTCGCTGAGGTGGACGTGGTGGGGCTTGGGCCAGACCGGCGCGCCGAAGCGGAGCACGACGTAGCTGCCGAGGAGGGCCGCGAAGAACATGATCTCCGTGGAGAGGAACAGCCACATGATCAGTTTGCCACGGGAGATCGGCAGGCCGGGCTGATACTGGAGCGTGACGTGGCCGTGATGGCCGTGGTCGTCGCCGTGGTGGCCGTGGTCGTGGGGGATCGAGATGGCGGAGGCGTTCATGGCGGGGTCCGGCGGGCGTGGTCGAAAAGGAGGACGAGGGTCAACGGGGCTGGCCGAACACCACCGCGGCGGTGAGCAGGGCC
>JBJTAA010000089.1:0-16209 GCA_046090525.1 Planctomycetota bacterium | reverse complement strand
GACGAGCACCAACGTGCTCCCGCTCGACATCGGCTCGCTATCGACCAACAGCATGCGACACACGCCCAGCAACTTCACCCTCAACGGCTGGTATTTGTCGGGCAGCCTGCAGTGGTGATCCGGTTCGCCTGCGTCAAGGCGTGCCCGCGGAAACCCTGCCGTTCGTGGCCCGCCGTGCTGCGGCTCCTGAAGCGGCTCGGCCATCGTCGGATCCCTTCCGCCGCGCAACGCCGGCAGCACGGGCGGGCCCGAGGCCGCGTCAGTCGTCCCGCGAGCTGGCGATCAGCGTGATGAACTCGCGGTTGCTCTTGAACTTCGAGAGCTGCTTCGTGAGCTGCTCCATCGCATCGACGTGATGCATGCTCGACAGCGTGCGGCGGAGCATGTTGACCGCGTGCAGGGTGTTGGGATCGAGCAGCTTCTCCTCGCGGCGGGTGCCGGACTGGGAGATGTCGATGGCCGGCCAGACGCGACGGTCGGCCAGCTTGCGATCGAGCACGAGCTCCATGTTGCCCGTGCCCTTGAACTCCTGGAAGATCAGCTCGTCCATCCGGCTGCCCGTGTCGATGAGGGCCGTCGCCACGATCGTCAGCGAGCCCCCCTCCTCGAACACGCGGGCCGTGGCGAAGAGCTTCTTCGGGATGTCGAGGGCCTTGATGTCGACGCCGCCCGACATCGTGCGGCCCGTGTTGCCCACCCACTTGTTGAAGGCGCGGGCCATGCGGGTGATCGAGTCCATCAGGAGAAACACGTCTTTGCCGGTCTCGGCCATCCGCTTGCACCGTTCCACCACCAGCTGCGAGAGCCGCACGTGGCTCTCCACGTCGCAGTCGAGGCTGCTGGCCAGCACCTCGCCCTTGACGCTGCGGCGCATGTCGGTGACCTCCTCGGGCCGCTCGTCGATGAGCAGCATCACGAGGCTCAGCTCGGGGTGGTTCTGGGAGACCGCCTGCGAGATCTGCTGGAGCATCACGGTCTTGCCCGTGCGCGGCGGGGCCACGATCAGGGCCCGCTGCCCCTTGCCCAGCGGCGTGAGCAGGTCCATCACCCGCGTGGTGATCGGCTGCTGGCCGGTCTCGAGCCGCAGCCAGGTCTCGGGATTGATCGGCGTGAGCTGATCGAAGGTCTTGACGTTGGTGTAGTCGTCGGGCGGCATGCCCTCGACCTGCTCGATCTCGCGGACGCGCGGCCCCTGCTGCCGCCGGCCCGGCTGCACGAGCGCTTTGATGAACACGCCCTCGCGGAGCCGATAGCGGTCGATCATCTGGGCCGGCACGAACGGATCGGTCCGCTCGCGGGTGTAGTTGTTGTCGGGGCTGCGCAGGAAGCCGTAGCCGTTGGGATGCATCTCGAGCACGCCGCTGGCCGGCTCGAGCGGGATCGGCTCGCCGTTTTCGGTCACCTCGGGCTCCGGCTCGGGGGGCCTCATGCCCTCGCTGTCCATGCCGACCGCACCGGCTCCGGCCGGCAGCGGCCCGCCGCCGCCACCCCCGCCACCACGACGATACCGCCTGCGGCGACGACCACCGTAGCCACCCTGCCCCTGCATTCCCGCGGGGCCACCCTGGCCGCCGAATCCCCCGGACCGCCCCCGCGAACGCCTGCGCTTCGACATGACTGCTCCTCGCCCTCCCTGAAGAACTTGCGATCGGGCCGGCTTCCAAGCCAACCGCCGAACTCCCCGCACCGGACGGGGAAGACAAAACCTCGTGGCAACCTCGTGGCCTGATCCACTGCCCCGCCGGCCAGCCCCGGGGGGCCGACCCGGGAGCATGGACCCCGAGTGGATTCCTCGCGCTTCGGGCCTGCCGTGGCCGACTCCTCGCGAGCCAGACCGTGAGGACCCAGGAAGAACGACGCCGTCTGCCCGAAACCCGAGGGGAGCGAGCCAAGGCCCCGGCCGTCCCCTCGTTGCCACGGAACTCACCGTGACCGGGAATCGCTTGCCGGAACCCGCCCCGACGAGACCACGCGAGACGGTGATACCGAAAACCAGGCGGAAGATGCCCTGCCGGAAGGGGCCGAGAGGCCCGGGCAGGTGCGGAGCGACCGCCAACACCTGAAGTATCTCGCCACCCCGCGCCATTGTCAAGCAGGGGGGCATGCACAGCCCGGGGCGAAGTTGGGCCCGTGAAAAGCCCGCGAAACTGGGCCCGGTGCCGACGGCATCCGCCGGCGGGGAGCCGGGATTTTCTTCGCGACTCCTGCCACCCGTTCGACCGATACAGGTGACAAGGTCGCCCAGCCGCCCGCGGGCCAGGGACGTCCAGCGACCGCCCGGAGCCTCGAGCGATGCACCGACCCACGCGATTTTCGATCCCCTTCCGCGGCCTCTGCCTGCTTGCCGCCACCTTGGCCACGGTCGGCGTGGCACGGGGCGACCTCGAGTGGCATGGCGACCTGGACGCGGCCCTCGCGGCCTCGGCCAGAAGCGGCAAGCCGGTGCTCGTCGTCTTCGAGGCCGACTGGGCCGATGCCACCACGCCGGCCGCGGAGGGCGTGCTCGCCAGCACCGAGGTCGAGGCGGTCGTGACCGCCTGCTTCGAGCCCGTGCGGCTCGACGTCGATGCCCACGCCGACGAGGCTCGCGAACTCGGCATCGAGCGCGTGCCGGCCGCCTGCGTGCTGAATGCCAAACGTGAACGGCTCACGTCGTTCGAGTGCCCGCCCACACCGGCCGAGTTCGTGGCGGCGGCGGCCCGTGCCGCCCAAGTGGCGGCAGCGGTCGGTCAGCCCTCCGAGACATCCGCCGTGGCGGCGGGCGAGGCCGCCGGCGATGCGTTCCGTGGCGGCCCGAAGCGATCGGGCGATGCGACCGCCGCCGCAGTGTCGAGCAAGGTCCGGCAACTCGCCGACTTCGCCGGTGGCGGTGCCGCCGGCGACTCGGGCGACGCCTCGCGGTATGCCGGCTCGGCGCGGTCCGCCTTCGCCTCGGCCGAGGCCGCGCCGGCCGCGGTCGAGTACCGCGCTCCGCCCGCGACTCCGACGCTCGCCCGCACGCCGCCGGGCTGGCCGGCCGAACAGCCCGCCTCGAGCCCGACGAGCTTCCAGCCGCAGGCCGCAGCGCCGCCAGCGACGCCGCCAGCGTCACTGCCGCAGGCCGCGGGAACCACGCCCTGGCTCGCTGCCCAGCCGGCGGCGCCCGCTGCCCCGGCCACCACGGCCACCGCCACCGACGCGGTCACGGCCAAGCCCGAGGCTCCGGCGGCAGCCGCGAAGCCCTCCACCAACGCCTTCCTCGCCGCCCTGCAGAAGCCCTGGAGCATCTTCTCGAAGTCCGAGCCGAAGGCGGTCGTGGAGCCGGCTCAGCCGCCCACGATGCCCCCGGCCCTGCCGCAAGCGCAGCCCATCGCCGCGGCCCAGCCCGCAGCCGCCATGCCCGATACCTACGGGCCGATGCCCCTGGGCCTCGAGGGCTATTGCCCGGTCACGGTGGTGGAACGTGGCAGCTGGGTCGAGGGACGGCCGCAGTGGGGCGCCCGGCACCGGGGCCGCACCTACCTCTTCGCGGGTCCCGAGCAGCAGCGGGCCTTCCTCGCCGATCCCGACCGCTACGCCCCCGCACTCTCGGGCGACGATCCCGTGCTCGCCTTCGAGGGCGGCCGCAGCGAGCCGGGCCGCCGGGCCTTCGGCGTGACCTACCAGTCGCGGATGTATCTCTTCTCCTCGCCGGAGACCCGCGCGACCTTCACGGCCGACCCCGACCGCTACACGGCGCGCGTGATGATCGCCGAGGGAGTCGCACCCGCGAACGGCGTCCGCCGGTTCTAGGCATGCCGCACGGCAAGACCTGCATCCTGGCGCTCGATCAGGGCACGACGTCGAGCCGTGCCATCCTCTTCGATTCGACGGGCATGCCGCTGGGCATCGCCCAGGAAGAGTTCGCCCAGCACGCCCGCGAGGTTCGCGGCCCCGAGGGCGAGGATCTCGGCGTGGTCGAGCACGACCCGGACGACATCTGGCGGACGCAGCTCTCCTGCGCCCGGCGGGTGCTCGCCGAGACGGGCGTGAACGCCGGGAGCGTGGCCGGGCTCGGCATCACGAACCAACGGGAGACGACGATCCTCTGGGAACGCGACACCGGCCGGCCCGTGGCTCCGGCGATCGTCTGGCAGAGCCGCGTCTCGGCGCCGATCTGCCGCCGGCTCGAGGCGGCCGGCATCGGCCCCGAGGTCCGCCGCCGCACCGGGCTCGTGATCGACCCCTACTTCTCCGCCACCAAGATCGTCCATCTGCTCGAGACCATCCCCGGCCTGCGGCCGCGGTGCGAGCGGGGCGAGATCCTGTTCGGCACGGTCGATGCCTTCCTCATCTGGCGGCTCACCGGCGGCAGCGTCCACGCGACCGACGTCACCAACGCCAGCCGCACGCTGCTGTTCGACATCCACGAACTCGCGTGGAGCGACGAACTCTGCCGCCTGTTCGGCGTGCCGCGGCGGATGCTGCCCGAGGTGCGGCCCTCGAGCGGCACGTTCGGCACCGTGGCCGCCGACCT
Organism: Planctomycetota bacterium; assembly: GCA_046090525.1. Lineage (GTDB taxonomy): Bacteria > Planctomycetota > Planctomycetia > Pirellulales > UBA1268 > QWPN01. Next base: position 11,714 of record JBJTAA010000089.1, on the reverse strand, counting down.
GCTCGGCGCGGAGCTGCCGATCGGCGGCTGCGCCGGCGACCAGGAGGCGGCCGCCTTCGGCCAGGGCGTGGAACGGCCGGGCGACGCCAAGACGACCTACGGCACGGGCGCCTTCCTCCTGCTCGCCACCGGCGACCGCGTGGTGGCGAGCCGCCACGGCCTGTTGGCCACGCCACTGGCCGCGGCGACGGGACGGCCCGCCTACTGCCTGGAGGGCTCCGTGTTCGTGGCGGGCGCGCTCGTCGGCTGGCTGCGTGACGGCCTCGGCCTGGTGGCACAAGCCGCCGAGATCGAGGCCCTCGCCGCCAGCGTCGAGTCGAGCGGCGGCGTCACGATCGTGCCGGCACTCACGGGCCTCGGGGCTCCGCACTGGGATCCTTCGGCCCGCGGCCTGATCATCGGGCTCTCCCGCGCGACCACTCGGGCCCACGTGGCGCGGGCAGCGCTCGAGGCGATCGCCCTCTCGGTCGCCGAGGTCGTCGCCTGCATGCAGGCCGACGCCGGCACGCCGCTCGAGCGGCTGCGGGTCGATGGCGGAGCGACGGCGAACGACCTGCTCATGCAGATCCAGGCCGACGTGCTGGGCATCCCGGTCGAAAGGCCCGCCGTCCGGGAGACGACGGCGCTCGGAGCGGCGCTCTTGGCGGGCCTGGCCACCGGCTTCTATCCCGGGGTCGAAGCCGTCACCGCCGCGCGGCGCATGGAACGCCGGTTCGAGCCGACGGGCGACGAGGCCGGACGGCGACGCCTGCTCGCCTCGTGGCAGGAGGCCGTGGGCCGGAGCAAGGGCTGGGCCGTCGGCCGCTAGCAGCCATCGCGCCCGGCCGGACCGGGGCCGGGGTATGATCGGCACCACCCGGATCGCACCATGCGGCTCGCTGCCATCCTCGCCGGCTTCCTCCTCGCCACCGGCGGTGCCGCGGCCGGCGATGCCCCGATGGCGCCGCCCGCCGCCGGGCTCGACACGCCCGTGCATGCCTCGTGGACGAGGCTGCCGCTGCGGCAATGGACCGAGCGGGCCTCGTCGCTCGCCGGGCGGCCCGTGGTGCTCGACCGCCGCCTCGATCCCGAGATCCTGGTGACGCTCGCCGCGACCGGCACGCCGCTGCGGCAGGTGATCGACGAGGTGGCCGCGCTGGCCGGCGCCGTCGCCGATGAACTGGCCGGCTCGGTACGGCTCGTGCCCGAGGCGGCGGCGGGCCGGGCGGGCCGGGCCGAGCGCGACCGGGGGCGACGCGTGGCCGCGCTGCCGCCCGAGCCGCGGGCCAAGCTCACGGCCCGGCAGGCCTGGCGTTGGCCGGCCGGGGCGCGGCCCCGCGACCTGGTGGCAAATGCGGCCGCGGACGCCGGGCTCGCGCTCGTCGGGCTCGAGGAGATTCCGCACGACCATTTCCCGGCCGCCGACCTGCCCCCCCTGTCGCTCGCCGAGCGGCTCGACCTGGTGCTCGCCCACTTCGACCGACGCGTGCTCTGGGAGGCGACGCCGGAGGGCGCTCGGGGAAGGATCGTCGCGATCGACGTCGACATCGCCCCGACCGCCACGCGCGATCGCGTGCCCCGCCGCGACCGCGAGCCGACCCGCCGCAGCGTCACCGTTCGCGATGCGTTCACGCTGCGGCTCGAGGCCCCGCTCGACCAGGCGCTCGCCGCGATCTGCGGCCGCCTCGGCCTCGAACTCGACCTCGACGTCGCCAGCCTCACGGCGCGGGGCATCGACCCCGGCGAGATCGTGCGGGCGACGGTCGAGCAGGCCTCGCGGGACGAACTGCTGGCCGCCGTTTTGCAGCCGGTGGGCCTCGCGTGGAAGATCGAGGGCGACCGCCTCAGGGTTTTCGCCCCCTCCCCGTGAGCCACGATCGATGCAGCCACCCGCTCGAATCCCTGCCAGCGCACGGCCCCGCCGCATGCTGACAGCCGGCTGCCTCGCCCTCGCGGCCCTCGGCGCGTCGCCGCCGATCCACCCGGTGGCCGCCGCGGATCCGGTGGCCGCGGAGATCGCCGCTCAGGTGGCCGACCGCGGCACCAAGCCCTCGGTTCACCTCGAGCGGCCGGTCGTCGAGCAGGCGCTGGCCGCCGCCGGCGTGCCACCCGAGGCCATCGCCCGCCTGTTCGCGGCGGTGGAGCGGGCCGACCTGCCCGGCATGGCGGCGAGCCTCGACGTGTTCCTGTTCCTGGCACGCGATCCCGAGTGGCTGGCCATGCGGCGCCAGTTCGCGGAGTTCCTCGACCTCCCCGGAGTGGACGCGCTCGACGCCGCCCGCGTCGAACCGCTGGCCGGCTACGGCGGCGTCGTCACGCTGCCTGACGTCACCGAACTCACGCCGGAGACGGCTGCCGCGCTCGCCGCATTCGGCACCGATGAGTGGGGCGCGGCGGTCGAGTTCCCGTCGGTCGCGACGTTCTCACCCGCCGCGGCCGCCGCGCTCGCCAAGTGCCCCGCGCTGCTCGTGCTTCCGAACCTCGAGCGGCTTTCGGCCGAGGCCGCGCGGGCCCTCGCCCGCCACGAGGGCGTGGGCCTTGTGCTCGGCGGGCTCACGACCCTGCCGGCCGACGTGGCCGAGGCGCTCGCGGAAACCCAATCGATCCAGGGGCTGCTCCTGCCCGACCTCGAGTCGCTCGACTCCCCGGCGTTGGCCGGACGCCTCGCGCGGCAGGACCACGTGTTTCTGCCGCGGGTCACCGCGCTCGCCCTGCCGGTCGCCGGGGCGCTGCGGGGCAACGAGGGGGGTGAACTCGCGCTGCCGGGCCTGGCGGCGATTTCCCCGGAGCTGGCCGCGGCGTTCACGGGTGCGGGCTACTACTGGCTGACACTCGGTGGTGCGGATTCGCTCACCCCCGACGCGGCGGCGATCCTCGCGGGCCACGTGGGTCAACTGACGTTCACGGGCGAGTTGCCGTTCCCGGCCGCCGCCGCCGCGAAGCTCGCCGCCCACGACGGCCTGCTCTCCCTGCCGCACGTCGCCGAACTGCCCCTCGACGTCGCCCGCGCGCTCGCCCCGCACGGGGGCACGCTGCTGCTCGACGGCGTGACGAGCCTGACACCGGAGGTGGCGGCTGCATTGGCGGCCCATGCCGGCGGCGTGCACCTCTCCGGCATCGAAACCCTCACGCCGGACGTGGCGGCGGTGCTCGCCCCCAAGAGCGACACCCTCGTGCTCTCGGGGCTCAGGACGCTCGACGTCGCGACGGCGGCGGCCTTCGCGGCCCATGCCCACGGCACGCTTGCCATCGGCGGCATCGCGGAGCTGACGCCGGAGGTGGCCGCGGCGCTGGCAGCCTTTGAAGGCCGGCTCGCGCTGCCGGCCGTCATGACGCTCACGCCCCAGGTCGCGCGGGCGTTGGCGGCCCAGCGCGGGGCGCTCGTGCTCGAGTCGCTCACGGACCTCACCGCCGAGGTGGCGGCCGAGCTGGCACGGCACGAGGGCGAACTCGCCCTCTACGGGGTGGAGCAGTTGTCGACCGGAGCCGCCGAGGCGCTGGCCGGAGCGCCCGGCCTGCTCTCGCTGCCACGGCTCTTCCGCATCACGCCCGCCGGCGCCGCAGCGCTCGCTCGCCGGAAGGGTTCGCTGCAGCTCGATGCCCTGCGGTACGTCGAGCGGATCGACTCGGTCGCCCTGGCCGAGTTGCTCGTCGCCGAGTCCGAGGATCTCGCGCTCGAGAATCTGGCCACGCTCGACGGCCCGCAGGCAGCGGCGATCGCCCGCGTGCTGACCCGCACGAGTGGCAGCCTGTCGCTGCCGGTCCTCACGCGGATCACGCCGCGGGCCCTCGAGGCCCTGCTCGCGAAGCCGGGCGTGGATCTGCCGCCCGTCGACCAGCTCGAACTCGCGCCCGACGCGGGCGGGGGCGTGAACGACGACTTCGTCGACCCGCGACCGTGAGGCCGCCGGGAGCCCGGTTCCTCACTAGGAGCCCGGTTCCTCCGGAACCGGGTCAGTGTTGACACTGCCTCGCGCGTGATCCGGTCACGGCGTGACCGGACTCCTGAGCCGGAACCGGGTCAGTGTTGACGCCGCCTCGCGCGTAACCCGGTCACGGAGTGACCGGACTCCTGAGCCGGAACCGGGTCAATCAACGCCGCCTCGCGCGTGATCCGGTCACGGCGTGACCGGACTCCCTGCCGCTACCGGCCCGTCCGGCCGCGGATGGCGGCCAGGTTGCGGCGGGAGGGCTCGTGCCGCGGATCCCGCTTGAGCGCCTCCTCGTAGGAGTCGGCCGCGGCGGCGAGTTTGCCCTGCCGCCCCAAGGCGACGCCGCGGTTGAACCAGGCCCGAACGTCCGTCGGGTCGTGCCGGATCGCCTGGTCGAAGTCGAACTCGGCCTTGGCCGGCTGGCCGGCGACCAGATAGGCCAGCCCGCGGTTGAGGTAGGCGAGCATGTAGGTGCGATCGCGCCGGATCGACGACGCGTAGGCGTTGATGGCCTCGAGCGGCCGGTCGAGCTCCATCAGCGTCAGCCCCCGCCAGAGTTCGGGACGCGGGTCGTCGTAGGCGATGCCGGCCGCCTCCTCGAAGTCTTCCAGCGCGATGCCGTGCAGCCCGAGGTGGAACCAGGCGATGCCCCGCCGCAGATACATCTCCGGATCCTGCGGATCGAGCGCGATGCCCTTGGAGAGCGCGTCGACCGAGCCCTCGAAGTCGCCGAGCCGCCGCGAGACCACGCCGAGGGCGAGGTAGGCGATCGGCAACTTCGGATCCTTCTCGATCGCCTCGCGGAGCTTCACCCGCGCCTCCTCGAACTTGCCGGCCTGATCGAGCTTCTCGGCCTCGGCGAGCAGTTCTTCGGCGGGCGAGGGCTCCCAGGTGCCCCGCTCGGGCATCGTCGGCCTGGCGGGCCGGGTGGCGGCCGGGCCGGGGACCGTCGCCTCGGGGAACGGCACGGGCAACTTCGGCGCCGGACGCGCCGCGGGCCGCGGAGGCTGAGCCGCCGGCTGACGCGGCGTGGGGCGCGACTCGCTCGGGCCGAACGGATTGAGCTCGTCGGCGAACGGGTCGTCCTCCGGCACGCCCGGCCCCTGCGGGTCGCCGGCGGGCTGGGCCCGGACCGCAGCGACCGGCCCCGCGAGCAAGAGCCCGGCGATCAGGCTCAAGGCCCCGAGACGGGCGAGGCGGATGGCGGCTCGTGGCGACGGCATGGCGGCGAGGTGGCTCATGGCTGACGTGGACAGTAATCCAAATCGGGTATCGGGCAAATTGCCCCGTCGGGCGAATCCCGGGCCCGGCGTCGGTCGCGGCCGTGACAACCTGCCCGGCCGCAGGCCGTGCGACCGGAAAAACCCGCGGAATCGTCTAGGCCGGGGCTCCGAGCAGGCCGCCGAGCCGCTCCTCGATGCCGGACCGGATCCGGCCGGCGAACAGGCCGGCCATCGTCGGCAGCTGGAGCCGGACGGCCAACTCATCCGGCAGCACGTCGATTTCGCTGGCGATCGACATGCCCATCACCTCGAGCGTCACCTGGAGCCGGTCGTCGGTCTGCCAGGCCGACTCGATGCCCTTGACGGTATCCCCGTATTCGGCGCGGGCCTTTTCGATGCCGCGGTCGAGCCGACGACGCACCTCGGCGGGATCCAGTTGGTGGGGCACCCGCACTTCCAGCGATTTCACGGTCTGGGGTCTCCGGAGGGTTCGACCGCCGCCCGGGCGGCCGCGGCTAAAGAAAGTGTAACAAGGCGGTTCACGAGCGGCGCGGCCACGCGTCCCAGCCGACCGCCGTCGCAGGCGGCCGTCCGCACCCCGCAAATGTCGGCCCCGAGCGCAAACGCGGCGGCCACGTCGGCCGCGGTGAGCCTGCCGGCGAGGGCCAGGGTGACGCCCTGCTCGGCCGCCAGGGCGATCCAGTCCGCGATCGTGCCGCGGCCCACGGCAGCGAAGAGGCCGGGGCCCTGCTTGTCGCAGGTGTCGATCAAGATCGTGGTGACGCCCAACCGCGCCGCCTCCGCCAGGAGTTCCTCGGGGCGCGGGGCGGAGGCCGCCTCACAATCGGCGTAGGCCACGGCGACGGGCTCGATGCCCCGCGGCAGGTGACGCGCGAGCCGAGCGAAGGCGTCCCGCCAGGCGGCGAGCGAGAGGCCAGCCGGCCCCGCCTTGATGGCCGTCGGCACCGCGGCGCTCGGCGGCAAACGATCGAGCACGCCGGCAAGATGCTCGAGCACGCCGTCGACGCCGGCGGCGAGTTCGCCGCAGGCGAGCGTGACAGGCGCGCGGCCCGCGACGGCGCTGATGACTGCCGCGGCCACGGCCGCATCCGCCCGACCGAGCGGCCCGCGCGCAGGATCCTTGACATCGACGATCACGGCGCCGCCCGCGATGGCTGCGGCGGCCTCGCCCACCTCCCGCACGCTCACGAGCAGCCCACGTCGCCAGGCGGCGTCGATCATGCGTCGCCCCCTTGGGCGGCCTGCCGCTTGGCCTCCAGAAGCGCCGCGGCGATGCGCTCCACCGTCTCGCGGGAGAGCGGCTCGCACCAGCGGCCGTCGATCACGGCATGGCCGTCGCTCCAGGTGCCCCAGGGGCGAAAGGTCGGCCGCGACCGCCACTCCTGGGCCCGCTCCGCGAACCTGACGACGAGCGTGCCGACGCGAAACCGTGGCTGTTCCCCGCGGCCGTCGGCGAGCGGCTCGGTGCCGCGGAAGATGCACTCGACCGCGGTGAGCGGGACTTGCTCCACCGTCGCCGGAGCCAGCCTGATCTCGAGTGAGTCACCAGCGCGGGCCAGCCGGGGCCGGGCCGACACGCGGGCGACGGCGGCGAGCAGCGTTGCCGCGACCATGCAGCCGCCGGCGACCAACCAGCGGAGCCAGGGGGCCGTGTTGGCCACGCTCGAGGCCAAGACGGCCGCACCAGCCGCGAGCCCCAGGACGACGGCCAGGCCCGCGACCGGGCGCACGTTGGCCCTCAGCCAGACCTCGCTCCGATCGCTCGCCTCCGCGGTCACTCGGCTTTCGCTCCTCGGCTGGGTGGCATACCATTCTGGGCCGGCAACCGGCACGATCCCGCCTGCCCGCGGCCGCTCCGCACGACCGCCCGACCTCCGCAGGGATGCCATGCACGACCTTCCCCGGCACGATCACGCGACCGGCTCGGCGTCGGTCTCCAACTCGACCCGGACGCTCATCGGCATCGGGCTGGCCGTGGCCGCCTACCTGGTCGCCGCCGCCCTGGGCTGGCCCCAGCATGGTCGTGATTTGCTGGTCGCCGCACAAGCGTCCCACCACGCGCACGACGAACAGCACCATGCCGCCGCCCCCGGCGGGGCCGAGCACCACGCCGACGAGCACCACGCCGACGACCACCATGCCGCCGGCCCCGCCCCGCCGGTGGCCACGGTGATTCCGTTCGTCATCCTGCTGGGCCTGATCGCCGTGCTGCCGCTGGTGCCGAGCCTGGCCCACTGGTGGGAGCACAACTCGAGCAAGTTCCTCGTGGCCTCGATCCTGGCGCTGGCGACGCTGGCCTACTACCTGCTCCTGCATCCCCACGCCGTCGAGCTCCACTTCCCGGCCCACGGGGTCACCGCCCCCGCGGCCGGCGGCCCGTCATGGGGCGTCGCGGGCACGGTGCTCCTCAATGCCCTGTGTGCCGAATACATCCCCTTCATCCTGCTGTTGTTCTCGCTCTACACGATCACCGGCGGCGTGCGGATCGAGGGGGATCTCGAGGCCACACCCACTGTCAACGCAGCGTTCATCGGCGCCGGCGCCCTGGCGGCGAGCTTCATCGGCACGACGGGGGCCGCGATGCTGCTCATTCGCCCGCTGCTCGAGACCAACCGGCAGCGTCGGCACGTCGTCCACACGGTCGTGTTCTTCATCTTCCTGGTCTGCAACTGCGGGGGCTGCCTGCTGCCGATCGGTGACCCGCCCCTGTTCCTCGGCTACCTGCAGGGCGTGGACTTCCTCTGGACCCTGTCGCTCTGGCGCGAGTGGGCGTTGGTCAACACCCTGGTGCTGGTCATCTACTGGGCGTGGGACACCTTCCTGGCCTATCCGCGGGAGAGCCGCCGCGACATGGCCCGCGACGAGCGGACCGCCAGCCGGCTGCGGGTGGAGGGGCTCTGGCCCAACGCCCTCTTGATGGCGGGCGTGATCGCGGCGGTCGCCCTCCTCGATCCCTCGAAGACGATTCCCGGCACCGACTGGCACCCCTGGATCTACCTCCGCGAGGCGACGCTCCTGGCGCTCGTCGGCCTGTCGCTGCTCCTGGGCTCCGACGACGTCCGCCGTCGCAACGGCTTCACCTACTTCGCGATCCTGGAGGTGGCGGCCCTGTTCGTCGGGATCTTCATCGTGATGCAGCCGGCCCTCGCGATCCTCAACGAGCGGGGAAGCGAACTCGGGATCTCCTCGCCGCTGGGCTTCTTCTGGGTGACGGGCGGACTGTCGAGCGTGCTCGACAACGCCCCCACCTACCTCGTGTTTTTCAAGACTGCCCAGGCCCTCGCGGCCGACCCCGGTGCGACGACGATGGCGGGCGTCGAGGTGGGCCGGCTGACGGCCATCAGCCTGGGGGCCGTGTTCCTAGGGGCGATGACCTACATCGGCAACGGGCCGAACTTCATGGTCAAGGCGATCGCCGAGCAGGCCGGCGTGAAGATGCCGAGCTTCTTCGGCTACATCCTCTACAGTTGCGGAATCCTGCTGCCGGTGTTCGCCCTGATGGCGTGGCTGTTCCTGTAGGGCTTTCCCGGCGCGGTAGAATCTGGCTGTGAGCAAGGTGGCAGACGCCCGCGATTCCTTCGACGTGATCGAGACCGATTCCCGGTTTCGCTCGCTCGTGGACCGGCTGGCCGATGAGCCCTTCGTCGCCTTCGACACGGAGTTTGTCTCGGAGCACACCTACCGCAGCCAGCTCTGCCTGCTGCAGGTGGCCGCCCCGGGCGTGCTGGCGGTGGTCGACACGCTCGCCGTCCGGGAGATCGAGCCCTTCTGGCGGCTCCTCGCCCAGCCCGGGCGGACCACGATCGTGCATGCCGGCCGCGAGGAGATGGGCTTCATCCTCCATGCGATCCAGGCCCGGCCCGCCGACCTCTTCGACGTGCAGGTGGCGGCGGGGCTCGTGGATCACGACTACCCGGCCGGCTACGCGGCGGTCGTGCGGCGGTTCTTGAACGAGCAGGCGAGCAAGGGGGAGACGCGGACGGATTGGCGGAAGCGGCCGCTCTCGCCGGGCCAGATGGCCTACGCGGTGGACGACGTGCGGCACCTCGAGCGGCTCTGGCGGAAACTCACATCCCGGCTCGAGTCGCTCGGCCGGACGGCCTGGATGAAGGCCGAGATGTCGCTCTGGGCGGACGAGGTCGAGGAGTCGTTCGTCCGCAAGCGGTGGCGGCGGATCTCGGGCCTCGGCAACCTCTCGCGTCGCGAGCTGGCGATCGCCCGGGAGCTCTGGCACTGGCGCGACGCGGTGGCCGAGGAGCGCGACATGCCTCCCAAGCGGGTGCTGCGCGACGACCTGATCGTCGAGCTCTGCAAGCGGAAGAGCGCTGACGAGCGGCAGATCGCAGCAGTCCGCGGCATGCAGCGGTCGGACCTGCGGCACATCATGAAGGGCCTCTCCGACGCGATCCAGCGGGGCCTCGACTGCCCCGAGGCCGACCTGCCCGGCGGCGAGCGGCACCGGCCGCCGCCTCCGCAGCTGGCGATGCTCGGGCAGTTCATGGCCACGGCCGTGGCGGGCCTCTGCCGGCAGCTCAAACTCGCCCCGGCGCTCGTGGGCACCGCCTCCGACATGCGGGATCTGCTCGCCTGGAAACTCGGCTACGGCGACCTCGACCGCGAGCCGGTGCTCTCACGCGGCTGGCGGGCCCAGGTGGTGGGCAGCCTGGTGGACGACCTGCTCGCGGGCCGCGCCGCCCTGCGCATCGGCGACATTCGCTCGGCGGAGCCGCTGGTCATCGAGCGGCACGGCGGCGGCTGAGCATCGTCCACCCGGCGGCGGCGAGACAGCCCGTCGCGGCCAGGCCGAGCGACGCGGGCTCGGGCACGGCGGCGAGACGAACGCCGGTGCGGCCGCTGTCCAAACTCGCCGGGTTAGTCTCAAGCCGCATGGAAGACCGCAAGCTTTGTACGGCATCGAAGTACGCACCGCCCCGGACCCCACGATTCACGCCGGCAGCACCCGTCAGGTCGTTCCACTCCTTGACGTTTCCGGCCATGTCGAAGGCACCGTAATAACTTGCCCCGCCATTGGTGCCCACCGTCGTGAGGTTGCCGAGTAGGAGGTTCCATCTGGCAACCTGACCGAAGTTCGCGAAGTTGCCCGTGCTGCCTGCAGAGCCGATGCCCGTCGTGCCCGCAGTCACTGGCACAGGGTCCGTACTGAAGCCGTTGCCATAGAGATGATAGCCACCGGCTCCGCTGTTGAGCGTGGGATTGTAGTACGCCGCCTTCTACCACTCGTTCTCCGTTGGGACGTAGAACACCGCCCCCGAGTTCACGGCCACGGCATTTCCGGTCGTCGCCGTGCCCACCGTGTACGCCCCCTGATTCTGCGGCGCATCGAGCGACGGGTTGGTGCTGCCGTAAGTCTGGGCCCCGTTGTGCAGCCAGTTCGCCAGCCGGGCAGCGCTCCACCAGGTCACATAGTTCACAGGCTTGTCGCCCATGTTCGGCCGCACCGCATAGCGGCTGCCTGATGGAGTAGCCAGACTCATACTGATACCGCCGCGGGGGTCAGTGCCCATGCTGCTGTTGTAGACCGAGTTGGGATTAATACCGGCAGGGTCGATCGCATTCAGAAACGCCGCATACTGCGTGTTCGTGATCTCGAACTTCATGATCCGGTATTCGTAGCTCACGGCACCGTAGCCGGTCGTGTCTGCCGCGTTCCCCGGATCCCCCACCGTCACCCAGTCGATCGTGACGGCGTGGGCAGGAACGGTCAGTAAACCGAGCAGGGCCGCCACGCCAACGAACAGCACAACGCGGGGCATACGGGCGAAGGGCATCACGAGCAAACTCCTTTTTATCGCAATCCGGAACCGGCACTGCGCCAGATGGTTCTACAGACGCATTGCCCGCCCAGAAGCCACAACACCCGGAAAGTGACGAATCGGCCACGGGCAGGGACGAATCAGGCAAAAGGAGGGACGAATCCGCCGCGGGCCGGGACGAATCAGCGGCGAGAGCCTGCGACAGTGGGCCTCGGGCAGATGTTTGTCAGCCGATCGGGCAGGCGAATAGTCGCGTGATCAGGAGCGGGCTGGCGGTCGAGTCAGGCGAGTGGTGTGGGCAGATTGAGACGTACGTGAAAACACCAAGGGGAGCAGGCCCGTGATGGCGACCTGCCCCCCTCGCGTTGGACTCATGTGGGCGGGTGAACGAGCGTCAGGCCCGCTTCCGCCGCCGCCATGCTCCCCAGCCCGCACAGGCGATTCCAGCGAGTCCCATCACCCACGTCGACGGCTCGGGAACGATCGACACCTGCAGGCCCACGGCGTTGCCACTGGAGAGGTTGTTGCCCACCTGGAACTGAACGACGTCGCCGGCCGTGTACGCCTTGGAGAAGCTGAACGACCGGACGGCGTCATTGGCCAAGACCGTGCGGGAAAGAGGAGCCGTGCCACCAAGGCTGTCCGTGATGGCCACGGCGGCGCTCTGGCTCGGCGAATTCCCGGAGACAAAGAGCCCGGAGAAGTCGTAGGTCCTCGTGGCGGGAGCCGTCCACGTCAGCACCGACGCGATACCTTCCCCGCTGGGCGAGGACGTGCCAGACAAA
>JBJTAA010000088.1:0-3012 GCA_046090525.1 Planctomycetota bacterium | reverse complement strand
CGGCTGACGGCGCTGATGATCTCGAAGGGGCTGGCCGACTCGTGCGTGCCGATGTCGCTGCTGGCGGACCACCCGAACGTGCAGTTCAACTACTACCGTGGCGGCCTGGGCAGCTGCGCGGTGGAGATGCACTGAGGGCCGGCGGGGCGGGGGCGACGGCGGCGAGACGCTGCGGCGCTCTTGGAGCGAACGTCGGGGACGCGTACGCTCTTGGGCATCATGCGCCGGAGCCTGGCCGCCCGCGTCGCGGGGATCCTCGTCGTGCTCTCGCCGGTCGCCGCGGTCACCGCAGCGCCGGAGGGGGAGATTTCCTACGGCTGGCACGACGTGGCCGAATGGGAACTCGAGGGCCGGCTGTGGACTGACGAGCCGCGGGCCCGACACTTCGACCGGTTCCCCGCAGCCGCGGAACGGCAGGTGCCGGAGCCGGTCTGGAACCTGAGCCGTGCCTCGGCCGGCATGGTGGCCCGGTTCCGCACCGACGCGACCGCGATCCGTGTGCGGCTGAAGCTCCGTGCGGCCGCGCTCGCGATGCCGCACATGCCGGCCACCGGCTTCAGCGGCCTCGATCTCTATGCCCGCGACGAACGGGGCGGCTGGCGGTGGGTCGCGGTGGCCAAGCCCGAACGTCAGGAGTTCGAGGTGGAACTCATCTCCGGCCTCGCGGCCGGCAGCCGCGAGTTCGCCCTCTATCTGCCGCTCTACAACGGCGTCGAGACGCTCGCGATCGGCGTGCCGGACGGGGCGACCTGCCAGCCCCTGGCGGCCCGCGACAGGCCGATCGTGTTCTACGGCACGTCGATCACGCAGGGCGCGTCGGCGAGCAGGCCCGGCATGGTGCACGTCGCGATCCTCGGCCGCCGGCTCGATCGGCCCGTCGCCAACCTCGGCTTCTCCGGAAACGGCCGGATGGACGCCGCCGTCGGCGACCTGCTCGCCAGGGTCGATGCCGCCTGCTACGTGATCGACTGCCTCCCCAACATGAACGCGGCCCAGGTCCGCGAACGGTGCATCCCGCTCGTGGAGCGGCTCCGGGCGGCCCGGCCCGGGGTGCCGATCGTCCTGGTCGAGGACCGCCGGTACACGAACGCCTGGATCCGGCCGCGGCAGCAGGCCGGCCACGACGCCAATCACGCCGCGCTCCGCGAGGCCTTCGACGGCCTCGTCGCCAAGGGCATCGGCGACCTCCACTACCTGCCCGGCGACGGCCTGCTCGGAGACGACGCCGAGGGGGCCGTCGATGGTTCCCATCCCACCGACCTCGGCTTCATGCGACAGGCCGACGCCTTCGAACCCGTGCTCCGGCGGGCACTGCAGGCCGAGCCGCCCGGCGCGACCCCTGCGACGAACTAGAGCTGATTCACGATAGCTCTAGCGACGACGCCGGCGGCTGAGAGAGCTAGGTGAGGGGGTCGGCGAACGCTCGAGGAGCCTTGGGCGTATCCTCGCCCCGGCGACAATCCGAAGGACCGCGAAGCGGCGACTTTTGCCGCCCCCGAACCGGTGCTACTCCAAACTCGGATGCGCTCTAGCCGCCTGTGGACGAGCCGGCCACGGCTTCGTTCTACGCTCTCTTGCATACCGCTCGAACCGGCGTCCGTCGGTCAGGCCGCCAGATCGCCGAGGGCCCGGGCGGGGTTGGTCTCCGTGAGGCGGGTGACCTCGTCCGCGGAGAGCCCGACGGCGTCGCGGAGGACCCCGCGGATCCGCGCCATCGACGCGGTCGAGCCGACGAGGTGCGAGCGGTCGGCCGCCCAGGCGGCACCGTCGGCGTCGACCACCACGTCGTGGCCGGCGAGTGAAAACGTCCCGCTGCCCATGCCGCCCGCGGCGGTCGCGTCGGTGACGGCGATCACGCGGTCGATGCCGAGGACGCGGATCATCGTGCGCACCAGCGGCGGAGGGAGGTGCACGCCGTCGGGAATGAGCATCACCCAGCGGAGCCCGTCGGCCGCCAGCACCCGGTGGAGGACATTGTCATGCCGGTGCAGCTCCAGCGGACAGCCGTTCCCGAGGTGCGTGAACGCCGTGAGCCCGGCATCGATCGCCCGGGCGAGCGTGTCGGCGGACGGGTCGCAGTGGCCCGCGGAGACCAGGATCCCGCGGTGCGCGAGCCAGCGGGTGGTGGCGAGACCGGCGTCGTGCTCCGGGGCCAGGGTCACGAGCCGCACCAAGCCCCGGCCCGCCGTGACGAGCGTCTCGGCGGCGGCCACCTCGGCCGGCAGGACGTGGGCCGCGGGGTGGGCCCCCACGAACCCCGGCCGCGGGCTGATGAAGGGGCCCTCCACATGGATCCCGGCCATCACTTCGGCCACCACCGCGTCGGCCTCCCGCAGTGCGGCCAGCCGCGCGATCCGGGCCGCCATCCGGTCGAGCCGGTCGGTGATCACCGTGGCGAGCATCCGGCCGCCGCCGTCGGCCCGCACGGCTTCGCAGGCCTGACGGAGGTCGGGCGCGGTGAGGTCGTCGGCGTTGAAGTCGACGCCCTTGTAGCCGTTGAGCTGGAGATCGAGCGGAGTCATGAGGCGTGGTCGGGGCTTGCGCAGCGGACCCGGCATCGCGGCCGGAAGCCACCAATCTATCACGCGGGGAACGACCGGCGATCGCTACAGCAGCTCGCTCGCCAGATCCGCCAGGGCCGACCGCTCCCCCTTCTCGAGCGTCACATGGGCGTAGATCGGCTGGCCCGTCATCCGGTGGATCAGGTACGAAAGCCCATTGGAGAGGGCGTCGAGGTAGGGCTGGTCGATCTGGGCCACGTCGCCGGTGAACACGATCTTAGTCCCCTCGCCGGCCCGGGTGATGATCGTCTTCACCTCGTGGGGCGTGAGATTCTGGGCCTCGTCCACGATGAAGAACATCCGCTGCAGGCTGCGGCCGCGGATGTAGGCCAGCGGGGTGATCATCAGCTTTTCCGACTCCCGCATCTCGACGATCCGCTTCGCGGCCTGCGTGTCTTCGCCGCACTGGTGGCGGATCACGGTCAGGTTGTCGTAGAGCGGCTGCATGTAG
>JBJTAA010000087.1:0-2538 GCA_046090525.1 Planctomycetota bacterium | reverse complement strand
AGCGCGTTGAGCCGGTTCACCGTGTCGAGCGCGGCCCGCTGCGACGCGCGGTCGATGCCCTTCGGGTTCGAGAGGTAGAGCAGCGGGTCGCCGCCGGCCCGCAGCGGCACGCCGCCGTAGACCGTGGGCAGGAAGCCGGCGCCGTAGTTGCTCGCCCCGCCGCTCGTGCCCTTCGCGCTCGTGAGCACGACGAAGCCCGGCAGGTCGCCCGCCTCGGTGCCGAGGCCGTAGAGCGTCCAGGCACCGAAGCTCGGCCGGCCGAACTGCTGCGAGCCCGTGTTCATCAGGATCTGCGCGGGCGCGTGGTTCCCCGCGTCGGTGTGCAGCGAGCGGACGAGGCAGATGTCGTCGGCGATCCCGCCGGTCCACGGGAGGTGCTCGCTCATCTCGATGCCGGAGGCGCCGTAGCGGCGGAAGGCGTGCTTGGGGCCGAGGAGGGCTGAGTTGGGATTGATGAAGGCGGCGCGGTAGCCCTCGAGCAACTCCTCGGGCGGCAGCGTGCCGTCGCGCTTCACGAGTTCCGGCTTGGGATCGAAGAGCTCGAGCTGGCTCGGGGCCCCGGCCTGGAACATGTAGACGACCCGCTTCGCCTTCGGAGCGTAGTGCGGCGGCTTCACCGCCAGGGGCTTGGGAGGCTCGAGGCCGGCCACCGATTCCCGCGCGGCGAGGGCCCCGGCGGCGATGCCCGCCAGACCGATCCCGCAGTCGCCGAAGAACCAGCGCCGCGAGAGGAGCCGGGCCCGGGCGTCGTGGATCTGGCGATCAAACGTCATGACACACCTCGGGGTTCAATTCTTCGTGACGGTTTCGTCGAGGTTGAGCAGGACCCGCGACACGAGCGTCCAGGCGGCGGCGTCCTGCGGCGTCGTGCCGGGCGGCAGTGCGGGGAGCGTATCGGGCTTGCCCGTCGCGATCTCGCGCGGGTCGAGCCAGCCGTCGGCGATCCGCTTCCGCTGGACATCGAGGAACGCGAGTAACTCCCGCTTCTCATCAGCCGTGGGCAGCCGTGCCGTGCACAGGAAGAAGGCCCGCTCCACCCGGCTCGCGTCGTCGGCACCACCCTCTTTGAGCGTGCGGAGGGCGAGGCCCTGCGCCGCCTCCACGAAGATCGGCTCATTGAGCCCCGTGAGGGCCGCCAGCGGTGTGTTGCTCCGCAGCCGACGGGCACAGGAGATGTCGCCGGTCGGGGCGTCGAAGTTGGCGAGCGCCGGATCGGGCATCGACCGCCGGCGAAACGTGTAGAGCGAGCGGCGGTAGCGATCGGCGCCGGTCGCTTCAGGCCAGGCGATCACCACGTAGTTGAAGTCGAGCACGTTCTTCGGCACCGGCGGATAGACGCTCGGGCCGCCCACCTTCTCCGTGAGCAGGCCCGATACCGCGAGCACGAGATCACGGACGACCTCCGCATCGGGACGGAACCGCGGGCCGCGGGCGAGCAGGCGGTTATTCGGATCCTTGGCGATCGACTCGGCCGACACCGCCGACGACCGCCGATACGTGTCGCTCATCACGATCTGCCGGATCGCCTCCTTCTGACTCCAGCCCTTCTCCATGAAATCCACGGCCAGCCAGTCGAGCAGGTCGCGGTGCTCAGGCACCGGGGCCCGGGTGCCGAAGTCGTCGGGTGTTTCCACGAGGCCCTGGCCGAAGAGCGTCTGCCAGAGGCGGTTCACGGCCACGCGGGCCGAGAGCGGCGAGCGGGGATCGACGAGCCACTTCGCGAAGGCCAGCCGCGGCGTTTCGGCCGAGGCCGTGAGCGGGTGCAGCCCGGCGGGCACGTGCGGCTGCACCTCGTGCTTGGGCTGGTTCCACGTGCCGCGGTCGAGGAGGTGGGTGGGGCGACGCTGCGCCATCGATCGCGAAGCGGCGTGCATGATCGTCGTGGGAGCCTGCGGCGCCTTCGCCCACGAGGCCGCGATCTTGTCGTTGAAGGGGCCAAACTCGGGGATCGTCTTCCGCCACGCCGTGAAGATTGCGCCGCGGTCGGCCTCGGTGCGCTCGGCAGCGGGCTTCCTGGCGGCGAGGATCGCGCCGTATTCGATCGGCAGCGCAGCGGGCGCCGGTGCCTTCGTGAGGCTGATGCGGCAGCAGCCGAGCATCGATTCAGGGCTGTGCACGACCGCCCCGATCGACCAGCGAAGCGAGATCCGCAGCTTCGTACCGGCGGGATGGTCGAGCGGCTTCTCGAACTGCACCACCGCCACCGAAGGCTGGTGCTTGAGGAGACGGCCACGGTCGGCCCGCCAGACCGACTGCTCGTCGCCGTCGATGAGGTTGGCCACGGGGCCGATCGACACGGTGGGCGGGGGGCCGTCTTTCTTGGCCGGGTCGGCGCCCGGCCGCGGCACCGTCGACTCGGGCTCCGAGAAGTCGGCCGAGGCGTTGACGAGCTTCACCTCTTCCCAGTCCTTCGCGTCGGGCTTCTTCACATGCACCTTCATCTGGCCGATCGCCCACAGGCCGTCGCGCCCGGGCCCGTTCATGAACAGGTCGCCGTCGGTGAGCGCCTCGAGCTGCAGGCCAGTGGCCCCGGTGAGG
>JBJTAA010000086.1:0-12388 GCA_046090525.1 Planctomycetota bacterium | reverse complement strand
ACTCCGCCGGCTGCGGCAGGCCGCAGCGGCGACCGCCGCGGAGAGAGCGGAGGTGCCCTTCGGGGACGTCCGCGAGCTGCTTGCGACCTGGTTCGACGAGAAATCGGCACGGCAGTCGTTCCGCACCGGCGCGATCATGGCGACCTCGATGGTGCCGCTGCGAGGCGTGCCCTTCAAGGTGATCTGCGTGGTCGGCTACGACGACGGCGTCGTGGGAGTCTCCGAGAGCGAGGGCGACGACCTCGTGGCCCGCCAACAGCGGGTGGGCGACGTCGATCCGCGGATCGACGACCGCCGGGCGCTCCTCGACTGCCTGCTCTCCGCGTCCGACCGGCTCCTCATCACCTGCACCGGACAGAACATCAAGACCAACGAGCCCGTCCCGCTGGTGACGCCGCTGGCCGAACTCGTCGACTTCGCCGTCCGCCACGGCGTCGTGCAGGGCGACCCGGCCAAGCCCTGTGGCATCGAGGTCTTGCACCCGCGGCACCATCTCGGCCGCCGGAACTTCCAGCGCGGCGACGTTCAGCCGGGCCTGATCTGGAGCCACGATCCGGCGGCGCTCGTGGTCTCGCAGCGGCTGGGCGAGGAGACCGACCCGCCGCCGGTCTCGGCGGTCGCCGCGCTCCCGCCGGCGCCGGTCGTGGCGCTCGACTTCCTCGAGCGGCTGGCCCACGATCCCTTGAAGCTGCATCTGGAAGAAACCCTCGGCATCGACACCTGGCGGGGCCACGAGGCCGAGACGCCGGCCACGTTTCCGCTCGCGTTCTCCGCCCGTGAGGTCCGCCGGACCACCGAGGAACTGCTCGCCGTGCTCGTGGCCGACCCCGCCGGCGAGGAGGCTTGGCTCGAAGCACTCCACGCAAGCGGCCGGCTGCCGATCGGTCCGCATGGCGAGGCCCAGCTCCGCGAGATCCGCGAGCTCGCCCACGCCATCGTCGCGCTCGCCGCGGCGAAGCGGGTGCCGCTCGCCGGCTTCGTCGCCCGGGAGTTGCGGGTGGACGTGGGCGGCACGCGGGTGGCCGGGCATCTCTCGGGGCTGCACGAGGCGTCGCGGCGTCTGATCCACGTGACGACCGGCAAGGCCGAGCGCGACTCCTGGGGCCGGCCCCTGCATGTCGCGGCGGTGCGGCTGGTGGCCGCCAGGGCCGCGGGGCTCGACGTGGAGGGCGTCTCGATCATCGCCCGCAACGGATCGTGGTCGCCCGGCAAGACGACGTCGGCCGGCAAACCGGTCAATGCCTGCCAGCTCCGCACGATCGTGCTGGCCGACGATCTCGACTGCCGTGGTCGGCTCGCAGAGCTCGTGGAGCTGGTCCGCGAGGCACTCGCCGAGCCGCGGGGCCTCTTCGGCCTGGGGGAGACGCCCCGGGAGAAGCGACGCGAGAAGTTCGAGGACACGGTTCACCCGAAGCATCGAGGCCGCGACTACGCCGACTCGACCGAGGCGTTCGTCTACGGCCTCGAGCCCGTCTATGAGCGGGTCTTCCCGCCGGGCTCGCCCACCGTCCGGTTCCTCGACCGCTACGCGGCGGCGCTCACGCTGTCCGGCAAGTCGGGCTCGTCGGAGTATCGCCTCGCATGACGCACGCTCCCAGGCACCACCGAGCCTTCGACCTCACCGAATACCCGCTGCCCTCGGGCACGATCGTCGAGGCGAGCGCCGGCACGGGCAAGACCTATTCCGTGGCGGCCTACGTCACGCACGCGCTGGCCGCCGACGACACCCTGCGGATCGGCAACATCCTCGTCACCACCTACACCCGCAACGCCGCCGCCGAGCTCCGCGACCGGATCCGTGGCCGGCTGCTCGCCACCGCCCGGCTCCTGCGGTCGGACGCGACCGAGGGCCGCGACCCCCTCGACGCCCGGCTGCTCGCCGCGGATTCCGACACGCGGCTGGCCATGGCGAGGAGGCTCGAGCGGGCGGTGGCCGAGTTCGACACGGCCACGATCGGCACGATCCACTCGATCTGCGCCCGCGTCCTGAGGATGGCGGGCATCGAGCCGGGCGATGCGGGCGACGAGGATCTCCTCGCGCGGACGGTGGCCGAGGTGGTCAACGACGCGGTGGTCACCGAGGCGGCCGCCGGTCGCGGCTGGGACGAGGATCGGCTCACCGCCCTCGTGACGGCGGCGCTCGGCGACCCCTTCATCGTGCCCTGGTTCGATCCCGCCGGCCGCGGACCCGAGGAGCGGGAATGGCTCGAACGGGCGGTATCGCTCGTGCAGGCGTGCATCGCCCGGGTGCAGGCCGCGATGCGGGCCACGCCCAGCTTCGACGATCTCCTGCGACTGGCGTGGGAGGAGGTGCGGCGACCCGAGCGGACGGGGCTCGTGGCGGAACTGCGCCGCAGGTTTCGGCTCGCGATCGTCGACGAGGCCCAGGACACGAGCCGGCTGCAGTGGGAGTTTTTTCACGAGCTGTTTCCGCTGGCGCCGCAGCCGGGAGGCGGCGCGGGCGACGACGGGCGGCGGCTGGTCGCCGTGGGCGATCCCAAGCAGGCCATCTACGGCTTCCGCGGCGCCGACATCACGGCCTACCTGCGGTTCGCCGAGGGTGACGGCGGCGGCCGGCCCCGTCGCTCACTGTCGACCAACTACCGCTCCGACGGTCCGCTGCTCGAATCGCTCAACGTGGCGCTGGCGGGGGCCTCGTTCGGCCCCGGGATCGAGTACCAGCCGGTCGCTCCCGCCGAGCACCGTGGCGAGTCGCGGCTCGTCGACCTGCCGCCGGTCGAGTTCATCGGCTTGGACGATGCGTGGGCCACCGACGCGGCCGTCCGCAAGGTCTTCGAACTGCTCGAGCGGGGGCGGTTCGTCGCGGCCGTGACGGCCGGAGGGGAGCAGCCCCATCTGCCCATCAAGCCGCGGGACATCTGCGTGCTCGTCCGCGTCAACGCGATCGGCAAGGCGATCGAGGGACGGCTCGCGCGGCTCGGCATCCCGGCCGTCAGCACGGGCACGGCGAGCGTCATGGAGGGGCAACTGGCCGACGACCTACGGGTGCTCTTCGAGGCGATGGAGCGGCCCGGCAGCGGCAGCCGCGTCCGGCGGGCCGCCGCCACCGTCTTCTTCGGGCATCCGCTCACCGCCGTGGGCCGACTCGGCGAGCAGGCCGAGCAGGCTGTGCAGGAGCGGATCGCCGAGCTGCATGCAGTCCTGCAGGCCCGGGGCATCGCGGCGGTGCGGGCCGCGATCATGGGCGACGTGACGCTGGCCGGGCGGCTGGCGGCGGGCCCCGACGGCGAGCGGCACGTGGTGGATCTGGCCCATCTCGTGGAGCTCCTTCATGACGCGTCTCGCGGCCGCGGCTGCCACGCGCGACTCATGCTCGAGCACATGACCGAGCTCGCCCGCCGCGACGAGAAGTCGGATCTCGTCAGCCGCCGCGTCGAGAGCGACGAGGACGCCGTGCGGATCATGTCGGTGCACGTGGCCAAGGGTCTCGAGTTCCCGTGCGTGGTGGTGGTCGACGACTGGAAGGAGAAATCGAGGCCGCCCCGCGGCCCGGCCGTCTTCTATCGCGGCACCGAGCGGCGGCTCGACGTCGCCTATGCGCTCACCGGCAGCGCGTCCCCCCCGGCGACCGCGGCCGTCCTGGCGGCTGACAACGAGGAACTGAGGCGGCTGCTCTACGTGGCCATGACACGGCCGCGACACCATCTCTGCGTGATCCGGCGGACCGACGGCGAAGCGGGCGTGATCGACGCGGTGCTCACCAACCCGCCGCCGCTGCGACCCGCCGCCGACCTGCCGCCGTTGCCGCCGCGGTGGCGGCTCGCCCCCCAAGTGCCGGCTGCCGCGCCTGGTGTCGCCGCGCTTCCGCCGGAGGTCAAGCAGACCACGCTGCGAACGTCGTTCAGCGGCATCGTGGCCGCGGCAACCCGGGGCCGAGCCAGCGACCACGCGCCCCCCGGCCACGGCCACGACGAACTCGGTTCCGATCACGTCGAGGGGCCCGCGCCCTCGTCGCAGCGTGGGGCAGGCTTGCAGCCTGCCCACGCTCCCATGGAGCTCCCCGCCCTCGCATCCTTCGCGATCCCCGACCTGCCGGCTGGCACGGCCTTCGGATCGGCTGTGCACGAGATCTTCGAGCGGCTCGACATCGACCCAGCCGCCGATGCCGCCGCCCGCGCCACGACCGTCGCCCGTGTGGTGGGGGACGTGGCCACCGCCACCATCCTCAGGCCTCACCACGAGCCGCTGGCCAGGATGATCGCGGCCGCGATCGAAACGCCGTTCGGCGGGCCGGCCGCTGCCCCCTTCCGCGACCTCAGATTCGCCGACTTCGCCCCGTCCGATCGGCTGGCGGAACTCGACTTCGAGATGGGCCTGGCCGGCCTGACGGCGGGCGTGATGGCGAGCGATGTGGGCCGGGTCCTCGCCGCGAGCCTGCCGGCGGGCGACCGGCTCGCCGACTATGCCCGCGCGCTCGCCGGACCGGCCTTCGACATCCCGCTGGCCGGGTTGATCAACGGTTCGATCGACGCCGTGCTCCGTCTGCCGGGCCGTCCGGTCGACGATCCCCTGCTCGTGATCGCCGACTACAAGACCAACCGGCTCCACGGCCGCACGGATCCGGTCCCCCTGGCCGCCTACGCCCCGAGCCGGCTCGTCGAGGCCATGCACGCGCACCACTATCCACTGCAGGCGCTCGTCTACGGCACGGCCGTCTACCGGTTGCTGCGGTGGCGGCTCGGGCCCGTGAAGCCGACGGGCTGGGATCCGGGCGGCTGCATCGCCGGTGTCGTCTATGGCTTCACCCGCGGCATGCACGGCCCCGAGACGCCGGTGGACGACGCAGGCCATCGGTACGGTGTGTTCGCCTGGGTGCCGCCGGCGACCATCTGGCGGCAACTGAGCGACCTGTTCGCGGGCAAAGGAAAGGTGACGGAAACGTGTCCACCCTGATCACCGCTGATCCACCCACGGGCCTCGCGGCGTACGTCGATGCCGGCGTGATCTCCGCCGACGAAGTCGCCGCCGTGGGCGTGTTCGTGTCGCTGGCTTCGCGCGATGAGCAGCTCGACCTCGAGCCGCTCGCCTGGCTGGCGCTCGGGCTGGCCCTGCGCACGCCCCGTGACGGCCACACCTGCGTGGATCTCGCGCAGATCACCGACTGGCTCGGGCCCGCGGACGTCGCTGACGGTGACCGCAGCCCGAACGACGTCGCCCTCTCATGGCCGACCGACGCAGCTGCTTGGAAGGACGCCCTGCGCTCCGCAGCGTCGCTCGTGGGAGTGCCGGGCGACCGCAAGCCCTTCATCCTCGACGGCGACCGGCTCTATCTGGCCCGCTCGCTCCACGAGGAGGAAGCGATCGCCCGTCGGCTCACGGGGGCCGCGGCCTCCGGCGCGGGGGCTGCACCCGGCTCGACGCCTGCCCGCGTGCGAATCCTGCTCGGCGGCCCGGGCACGGGCAAGACCACGGAGGTGGCCCGCCGGCTGATCGAGCGGTTCCGCGCCGACCCGTTCACGCGCATCGCCCTGGCGGCACCCACCGGCAAGGCAGCCGCCCGGATGGCCGAGGCCCTGCGGAACCGCTGCGTGGCCGAACAGGCACCGCAGCCGGTGCTCGATGCGATCGATGCGGCCCGGCCGGTGACCGTGCACCGACTCTTGCAGGTCCGCCCCCGCGGCACGCCGCGGTATCGCTTCAACGCCGACAATCCGCTGGCCTACGACCTGGTGGTCGTGGACGAGACCTCGATGCTCTCGAGTTCGCTGATGCACCGGCTGCTCGACGCCGTCTCCGCCGACACGGAGCTCCTGCTCGTGGGCGATCCCGACCAGTTGGCGAGCGTGGAGGCAGGCTCGGTGCTGGCCGACATCGCCCGGGCGGCCGCCCGCGAGGGCTCGCCGCTCGCGGCGGTCACCGACCGGCTGGTCAAGCGACACCGCTTCGGCGCGGAGATCGGGGCCCTGGCCGATGCGATCCTCGCCGGTGACGCGGCCGGCGTGCTCGATCTGCTCGGAGCCGCCGCAGCCAAACCGGCCGGCCTGTTCGCCGGCCCCATCGCCTGGATCGAACCCGGCTCGGCTGCATTCCGCTCCCTCTGTGCCGAGGTCGTGGCCTACGCCGAGCGGCTCGAGAAGCTCGCCAGGGCGGGCGACGCGACCGCGGCCGTCGCAGCCCAAAAGGATCTCCAGGTGCTCTGTGCGCACCGGGCAGGATCGTCTGGCGCGGCAGGCTGGAACGCGCTTGTCGAGCAGCAACTCGGGGTCGCCGGCGGGCCGCCCTGGTACGCGGGCCGTCCGCTGATGATCACCCGCAACACGCCTGCACTCGACCTGTTCAATGGCGACATCGGCCTGGTCGTGCCGGTCGAGCCGCAACCGGGTGAGCCGCCGGCCGGCGAGGATCCGGCCGCCACGGGCCGCCCACCCCGCCTCGAGGCCGCCTTCCCACAGGGCCGTTCGGTGCGCCGCGTCTCGGTCGCCCGGCTCGACGAGGTGGCCACGGTGTATGCCCTCACGATCCACAAGAGCCAGGGGTCGGAGTATCGCCATGCGGTGGTCGTACTCCCCGAGCGGCCGAGCCGCATCCTCTCGCGCGAACTCTTCTACACGGGCGTTACCCGGGCGATCGACCAGGTGACGATCGTGGGCACGCGCGAGGTGATCGCCGCCGCGGTGACCCGTCCGATCCGCCGCGCCAGTGGCCTCGCCGACCGGCTCTAGCGGCTTGACACGGGATTGAACTTTCGTACACTATTCGGTCTGCCACCGAGCGTGGGCCGCACCGGAGCCAACCGTGATCACGTTCCTCCACACCGCCGACTGGCAGATCGGCAAGCCTTTCGCGTCGATCGCCGATCCCGCCAAGCGGGCGCGCGTGCAGCAGGAGCGGATCGAGGCGGTCCGCCGGATCGGCAGCGTCGTGCGCGAGCGGCGAGCGGCCTTCGTGGTCGTTGCGGGCGACCTCTTCGACTCGCCCACGCCCACCAATGCCACCATCGCCGCCGCCCTGGGCGCGATCGCGTCGCTCGAGGTGCCCGTCTATTGCATCCCCGGCAATCACGATCATGGCGGCCCCGACAGCCTCTGGGAGCAGCCCTTCTTCAGAAGCGAACACCGACGGCTGGCCGCCAACTTCCATCTCCTGCTGGAGCCCGAGCCGGTGGTCGTGGATCTGCCGCGCGCCGACGGTGGCCCCGACAGCGTGGTGCTCCTGCCCTGCCCCTTGCGTCGCCGCCACGAGGCCGACGACCCCACCGCCTGGATTCGGTCGCTCGACTTCGCTCCCTTCGGCGAGGTGTCGCGGATCGTGATCGCCCATGGCAGCACGACCGTCTTCGCTCCGGGAGGCTCGCACGCAGCGGGTGAGGCCGGCCCGCTCGGCGGGGCCTTCATCGGCCCCGGCAGCGCCAGCCAGACCGACGACGAAGAGCCCTCGGCCACGAGCATCAACACGCTCGCCCTCGATCGGCTGCCGCTCGACGAGCTCGACTACCTCGCCCTCGGCGACTGGCACGGCTTCCTCGCCGCCGGCCCCAAGGCCTTCTATAGCGGTGCGCCCGAGCTCGACCGCTTCCCGAAGCCGGGCCAGCGGCCGGGCCACGTGGCCGTGGTGACTGTGGCGCGGGGTGCGGCCCCGCGGGTGGAGCCAGTGGCCACGGGCCGCTTCCGCTGGCTGGTTCACTCGGTCGCCCTCGGGGACGACGGGCCCAAGCAGCTCGACGACTGGCTCGCCGAGGCGACGCGGCCAGCCGCCGCGGGTGAGGCGAGCTTCGACGCCTGCCTCGCGCGGCTCGAAGTGCGCGGCAGCGTGTCGCTCGCCGAGCGGGCCGAGTTCGACCGGCTCGTCGAGTCGTGGACCGCGCGGCTCCTCCGGCTCGATCTCGACGACCGGACCGTCGTCGCGCCCTCACCCGACGAGATCCGCGAACTCGCCGAGCGTCCCGGTGACCCGATCATCGCCCGCGTGGCGGCCGAGCTTGTCGCGCTGCTGGAGCGTTCCCCTGGAGCCACGGGCCTCGAGCCCGTGCAAACCGACGCCCCCGACCCCGACGTCGTCCGCCGGGCGATCCACATGCTCCACGCGCTCGTGACCGCCGGCGAGGCAGAGCCTGCGGAAGCCCCGGCGGCTCCCGCTCGCTCGGCCCCCGTGGCGGAGTCCGCCACGACGCCGGCCAGGTCGCTCGCGGAAGAGGGCATCCCATGAGGCTCCTCGCCGTCACGGTCGAGAACTATCGGATCCTCAAAGCCGCGAGCGTGGCCTTCGATCCGGCCCGCACCGTGGTCGGGGGTGACCAGGAGTTCGGCAAGAGCACGCTCGTCGAGGCGATCCACAATGCCTTCTTCCTGAAGTGCCGCGGCACGAGCGCATCCCACAAGGCGATGCGGTCCGACCTGCACCCGGGCCACCCCACCGTCACGCTCTCCTTCGAGACCGGCGGCCGGAAATACACGATCAAGAAGACGTTCGCCGGCAACGCGGCCGCCTCCGCGACGATCCTGGCCGACGAAGGCCCGGTCGCGGGAGCGGCCGCGGGCTCGGGCGGCCGCACGCTTCGTGGCGATGAAGCCGAGACCAGAATCCACGAGCTCCTGCGGGCCGAGAACCTCGGGAGCAGGGTGGCCGATAGCCGGCTCCGGATGCAGTGGGCTCACCTCTGGGTCTGGCAGGGCACGTCGGGCGTCGACCCTGTCGCCCAGGCCAACGCCGAGAAGCCCGCCGAACAACTCCGCGACCGGCTCGGCCGGCTGGGAGGCGGCGGCGTGCTCGAGTCGTCGCTCGACGCACGTGCCAGCCGCACGATCGACTCCCGGCTGGCGGCGATCTACCGCAACGACGGCAGCGTCAAGGTGGGCTCCGACCTCCACCGCGCCGGCGAGGAGAGCCGGCAGGCCGAAGCGGCGTTCGTCGCCGCGGCCGAGCTCGTGGGCAGCCTCGACGCCGCCGTCGAGGCGATTGATTCCGCCGACCGCACGATCGCGACCGCCGAGACGAAGCTCAAGACTCATGCCGACGAGCTCGAGGACGTGACCGGCAAACTGCGCGCCGTCGGCGACCTGCGAATCCGGCTCGCCGAGGAGCAGGCCGCGGCCCGCGAAGCGCAAGCCGCCCACGACGAGATCCTGAGGGCCGACGCCGAAATCAACGACTGCAGCGGTCAGCTGGCCACACTCCAGCAGTCGATCGAACCGGCCACGCAGCGGCTCGCCGAGTTGGCGGAGGCGGAGGGGGCGGCCTCGCACTCCCTCACCGCCGCATTCGACGCGGTCGACGCGGCCAGCACCCGCCAGCAGGAGGCGGCCACGGCCGTGGCCCTGCTCGAGCTCTGCGAGCAGCGGGCCCGACTGACGGTTGAGCGACACGGCCTCGGCGGCCGCTGCGGCCGGATCGATGCTCTCCACCGAAAGATCGCCGCCCTCGAAGCAGAGCGGCAAGACCTGCCCGCGCTCACCGCCGACGACGTGGCCCGGCTGGACACGCTGGAGCGGGCCCGCGACGCCGCCGCCGCGACGCTCCAAGCCATCGCAACCAAGGTCGAGGTGACGGCCGGGCCCGGCCCGGCCCGGCTGGCAGGCGAGCCGCTCGCTGAGTCCGTCGCCGTCACGATCACCGCCGAGAGTGAACTGGTGGTGGGCCCACCCGGAGCCGAGACAGTCGTGCGGATTTCCCCCGGGGGTGGCCGGTCGCTCGCCGATGCGACGCGGGCCAGCCACAAGGCCGAACGGGACCTGAGGATTGCCTTGGATGGCCTCCGGATCGAATCGGTCGGCGCAGCTCGGCAGACACACAACCGGCTGCAGGCGATTGCGGCTGAAGTGGCGGCCCAGCAGGGGGCGATCGACGGTCTTGGCGGCGACAAGGCCCACCGCGATCTCGACGCCTTGGTTGCCAAGATCGCCAGCGTCGAGGCCGAGATCCGCCGTCGCGGTGGCGACGGCTTCGACCTCGATCCCCGTGGGGCAAACTTCCAGTCTGCCGCAACCGACCCCGCCCGTGGGGCAGACTTGCAGTCTGCCGAAGGCGACACCGCGATCCAGGACGCCGAAGCCGTCAAAGCGGCCATTCACGCAAAACTCGTCGCGGCGCACGCCGCCCGCGACACGGCATCCGCCGATGCCGCCCGCGCCAGTGCCGCAGCCACGGCGGCCCGCAAGCGGCACGACGAGGTGACGGCGACGCGCCGCCAGGTGGCCGAATCGATCCAGACGACCCGCACCGCGATCGACTCGTTGAAGGCCCGCCACAACCTGCTCGTGGAGCGGTTCGGCACCGACCGAGCTCCGGTGATTCACGAGCGGGCCGAGCGGGCGAGGGCGACCGCCGCCGCCGCCCAAGCCACGCAGGACAAACTCACGGCGCTCGCTCCGGAATCGCTTGCGCGCGAGCAGACCCGGCTCGAACGCGCGATCGCCAACCTCCAATCACAGCGGCAAGACGCCGAGACCAAGCGGCAGGTGGCCCGTGAGAAACTTCGCCGCGAGGGCACCGAAGACCCACGGGAAGACCTGGCCCGGGCGACGGTCCTCCGTCGGCTCGCCGCCGCCAAACTTGCCAACGCCCGCCGGGAGGCCGAAGCCACGAAACTTCTCGCGAGCTTGTTTGCGACCAAGAAGCGCGCCGTCGAATCGCAGTTCGTGGCGCCGCTCTCGAGCCGCGTGGCCGACTACCTGCGGACGATCCTCGGACCCGACACGGCCGTCGAGATCACCTATTCCGGCGGCGAGTTCGGCAGGCTCGCCGTGGCCCGCGGTGAGTTCGGCAACGTGAGCTGGGATTTCTCGAACCTCAGCGGCGGCACGCGGGAACAGGTCGGCGCCGCCTTCCGGCTGGCGATGGCCGAGATCCTGGCGGAAGGCCACGACGGCACGCTTCCTGTCATCTTCGACGATGCCTTCACCAACACCGACGGCCAACGGCAGCTCAAACTCCAGCGGCTGCTCGATCTCGCCGCCGACCGTGGCCTGCAGGTGATCGTCTTCTCCTGCACCCCGGAAGACTACGCCGGCTTGGGCGCCCGCCAGGTATCGCTCCCGCGGCCGCTCACTGCGCCAGATACAGGGGCAGCGGGCTCTCCCGCAGGAGCTTGAGCGCCGTCTCGCCGAAGAGCTTCCGCAGGAGCAGGTTCTTCGCGCTGTTGCCCGCCACAATCAGGTCGGCCTTCCAGGCTTCCGCGTAGGGGACGAGCTCCCGCGCCGCGTCGCCGCTGCAGTGGTCCGTGTCGACCTCACGGCCGTGGGCCGCGAAGTAGCCGGCCGACTTCTCGAGCCGCCGGCGGGCCGTCGCCTCGTCGTGGCCGAAGTGCACGATCCGCACGGCGGCCTGGGCATACAGGCCCGATTGCACGAAGTGCTTGAACGTCTTGGCGCTCTCGATCGAGCCCGAGTAGGCCACGAGTACCCGCTTGATCGGCCGGAACTCCTCGGCCACTGCCAGCACCGGTCGCACGCCCGCCGAGACGAGCCGCTCCAGGGCGTCGACCGGCTCCGGGACCACGTCGTGCTCGAACAGGCCCCGCAGGCCGAACACGCACATGTCGTGATAGCGGACGAGATCCTCCGCCACGTCGAAGGGGTCGCCCGTCTCCTCGTCGACGAGGTGGGCCACCCCGGCCGCCCGGCAGCGGGTGGAGAAGGTCTCCCGGGCGGCGGCGATGTCGGCTTGGGCCCGTTCGTACCGCGACTTCCGCAGCTCGGCCGTCCGCTCCTCCACCCCCACGCCCATGGGCCGCGGGCCCGTCCACTCCAGCCGCACCGGGTCGGTGACGGCCAGACCGACCAGCTCGGCGCCCCGCGGCTTCGCGATGTCAATCGCATGGGCCGTGACGCTCGCCGCCGTCCGGCTCGTACCAAGACCGACGAGGATCCGCTTGATGGGCTCTGACATGGCTGCTCGCTCCGGGGCTTGGTGGCGTATGCTACGGCATGGTACGCGCTTCAGGGAGGCCCGACACGATGGCGGCGGATCAGGATCGATCGTGGCAGACTTCGAGTCTGCCCCACGCAGAACCCGGCCACCTTGGATCGGGTTTCCAACCTGCAGCGATCGCCCGCCGTGACGCAGGTTTCCAACCTGCCTGGCTCACCCGCCGTGGGGCAGGTTTGCAACCTGCCGGGGTCGGGTCAACGTCCGCGACACTGTCGCTCTTCTTCTCGGCCATCCTCCTCGCCCTGCCCCTTCCCGCCGCTGAGCCCGCCTGGACACAGTGGCGCGGGCCCGGCCGCGACGGGTTCGTCGCCGCCGCGGAGTGGCCCGACGGCCTCACCCCTGAGCGGCTCGTGAAGCGGTGGCGGGTGGACCTGGGCCCGAGCTACTCCGGGCCCGTGCTCGCTCGCCTCGACGACACGCGGGCCGCGGTGATCGTCACCGAGACCCGCGACAAGCAGACGGAGCACGTGCGGGCCCTCGACCGGGCCACCGGCCGGGAGCT
>JBJTAA010000085.1:0-4693 GCA_046090525.1 Planctomycetota bacterium | reverse complement strand
GAGCACCTCGCACGACGCCCGGCCATACTCGCGGGCCTGGGCCCGGCCGACGCGGCCGCCGAGCGCCTCGCAGGCCAGTTGCATGCCGTAGCAGATCCCGAGCACGGGAATGCCGAGGGCGAACAGGCCGGGGTCGCACTTGGGCGCGGCCGCCTCGTAGACGCTCGACGGGCCGCCCGACAGGATGATCCCCCGGGGCGCGAGTTCCCGCACGCGGGCCGCGGTGATGTCGTGGCGGACGATCTCGCAGTAGACGTGCTGCTCGCGGACGCGGCGGGCGATCAGCTGGGCGTATTGCGAGCCGAAGTCGAGCACCAGGATCCGCTCGGCCTGCTGCCGGTTGGGGTGGGCGGCGGTGGCGGCGGAGGTGTGGGCGGAAGGAACGGTGCCGGCGGACATGCGAAATCGGGGGGGCAGCGGGTGGGAAAAACCGCACAGTATACGCCCTCCGAATCCTCCCGTGGACAAGGGGGCCGCGAGGGGTTGCCCGTGCCCCGGAGCCGGCGTTGCTGGCAAGCGCAGGCAGGATGCCGAAGCGCAGCCAGCATCGAGTGAACGAAGGCCAGGATGGCCGAAGTGAACGTCCGGCGATGGGGCGCGGGCAACCCCGAGCCGCGCAACCCATGGCGTGACCCGGCCACGGCGTGGCCGGGCTCCTGGGACGCCTGCCACCCCTGCTATAGTGCCGCGATGCTCGTACTCCTCACCAATGACGACGGCATCTTCGCCCCCGGGCTCGCGGCCATGGAGCGGGCCCTGCGGCAGTTCGCGGAGGTCTGCGTGGTGGCCCCGTCGACGGAGCAGAGCGGCGTGGGCCACGCGATCACGTTCCTCACGCCGCTGACGGCCAAGGAGGTGTTCGCGGGCGAGACGCCCCGCGGCTGGGCCGTGGACGGCAGCCCGGCCGACGCCGTCAAGCTCGGGATCTCCGAGTTCTGCCCGCGGCGGCCCGACCTCGTGGTCAGCGGGATCAACAGCGGCCTCAACGCCGGCATCAACGTGCTCTACTCGGGCACCGTAGCGGCGGCGATCGAGGGCGCGTTCTTCGGGATCACGAGCGTCGCCGTGTCGCTGGAGTGGGACGACCATCCCGACTTCGACCGGGCCGCCGTGATCGGCATGGGCGTGATCCGGCAGCTGCTCGAGCGGCGGCCGGCGGCCGGCAGCCTGTTCAACGTCAACATCCCGACGCGGGCCCTGGTCGGGCGGCCGGAGCTGCGGGTGGTGCCGATGAGCGTGTCCCGCTACGGCGAGGCCTTCGAGCGGCGGGTCGATCCCCGGGGCAGGTCCTATTGGTGGGCCACCAACGACCCCCCTCCCCCGCCCTCGGCCCTCGAGTCGGACGTCACGGCGCTCGCCGCCGGGCACGTCACGCTGACGCCGCTCGACTACGACCTCACGCATCGCGGCAGCATCGACACGCTTGCGGCCGGTCCGTGGGAACTGGGCTGACCGCGGCCTCAGCGGCTCCGCAGCAGCACGAGCACGCCGAGCACGATCGCTGCGACGAGGCCCACCGCGAGGGCGATCCAGAATCCCAGCGGCAGCCCGGCGAACTCGAGGGGCTGCTTCCGCCGGGGCCGGCGAGGGCCATCCTCGCCGGCGGCGGGCGCGGCCGCGGGGCCCTTGCCGCCCCGGGCGGCTGGCGGGGCTACCGGCTTGCTGGCCGGTGGCGGCGCCGGCGGCTGGGCGGGCGCCGGGCGAGCGGCCGACCGTGACGCGAACACCAGGCTGCCCGAGTCGCCCGCGGCGGGGCGCGGGGCGGACCCGGGCCCGAGGGTGATCGAACTGGAGCCGCCGCTGCCGGGGCCGTGACGGAACACCGGCGGGGGGGCGACGGCCGTGCCACCCGCCCGCCGCGGCGGCCCCCGCCGGGGTGGTGCGGCCGGGCCAGCCGGGGCGTTGGCCGTCGCCTTGAGCCACGCCCCGAGCGCGTCGGCCACCTCCTGGGCGGTCTGCGGGCGGGCGTCGGGATGCTTCTCCATCATCCGGAAGTAAAGCTCGGCGATCGGTGGGGGCACGTCCGCCCGCTCGTCGAGGATGTTGGGCGGCGGCTCCTTGGCATGGGCCTTGATGCGTTCGGCGAGCTTGCCCTTGGCGAACGGCGCCCGGCCGACGAGCAGGTAGAAGAGCGTGCAGCCGAGGGCGTAGATGTCGCTGCGGCGGTCGGCCAAGTGGCTGTCGGTGGCCTGCTCGGGCGCGAGGTAGTCGGCCGTGCCCAACACCTTTTCGTCGTGCTCGCGGGTCAACGAGGCCTCGCGGTCGTCGTCGTCGGCGAGGGCGAGGCCGAGGTCGAGGATCTTGATGGTGCCCTTGCGGTCGAGCATCAGGTTGGCGGGCTTGATGTCGCGGTGCACCAGCCCCTCCTCGTGCGCGTAATGGAGGCCGAGGGCCGCCTGCCGCACGTAGTCCACCGCCTCCCGCAGGTCGAGCGGCCCCTCCTGCTTGACCTTGGCGTGCAGATCGACGCCGTCGATGTACTCCAGCACGATGAAGTGGATCGCCCCGGCCGTCTCGAGGTCGAAGGCCCGGGCGATGTTCTGGTGGCCGAGCTGGAAGGCGGTGCGGGCCTCCCGCTCGAACCGGGCCAGGAAGGAGCTTTGCTCGACCCGCTTCAGCGGCAGGATTTTGAGCGCCACCTGCTTCTTGAGCGTCGGGTTCTCGGCCAGGTAGACGCTGCTCATGCCGCCGGCCCCGAGGAGCCGCAGCAGCCGGAACTTGCCCAGCACGAATCCCCGGTGCTTTCCCTGTCGCAGCTGCTCGAGCTGCCAGTGCGTCAGGAGGCCGGCGTCGATCAGGGTCTGCGGGAGCTCCTCCGGGAGCGGCAGCGAGGCGTCGGGCCAGGCGGCCGCGATCCCGGCCAGGCGGTCCTCTTCCACCAGGCCGCTCTTGCGGACGACGGTGAGGAAATCGGCGATCGTGCGGACGGGAGCGGCCATCGGGATCGTGCTCGGATACAACAGACTAACACGACCGATGGACATCCGGCTCTACACCCGACGCGGCTGCCACCTCTGCGAACTCGCCGAGGATCTCGTGGCCCTGTGGCCCGCCGACGTGCGGCTCGTCGACGTCGACGGCGACGCCGCGGCACTGTCCCGGTACGACCTGCGGGTGCCCGTGCTCGAGATCGACGGTCGCGTCGTGCTCGAGGGGCGGTTCGACGAGCGGGCGCTGGCGGCGGCCTTCGCCGCGGCCGGCGAGGTCAGAGGCCGAGATTGAGGCCGCGGCGGGCGAGCTGGTCGACGAGCGCGGCGGCCGTGGTGAAGAGCTCCGCGTCCCACCCGGCGGCCCGGGCGCCGGCCACGTGCTCCGGCAGGTCGTCGGCGAAGAAGATTCGCCCGGGCGCGACGCCGGCCCGCTCGGTGGCCAGCGTGAAGATCGCGGGCTCCGGCTTGGCGGCGCGCTCCTCGTGGCTGAGCACGATCCGGCGAAACCCGCCGGGCAGGATGCCCCAGCCGCGGTCCACGAGGTGCCGCCAGTGGATGTCGCAGGTGTTGGAGAGGATGCCCAGCGGCACCCCCGCCCGCTCGAGCTTGGCGACCACCGGCAGGATCTCGACGTTGAGCTCGAACATGTCGGCGGCGGCGGTGGCGAGCGCGGCGGGGTCGGATCGCGTGCCGGTGAGCCGGCAGAACTCGGCATGGAAGCCGTTCCAGTCGAGGCGGCCCGCTTCCAGGTCGGCCTGCAGCCCCCCCATCACCGCGTCGCGCACGGCCGCCGCGTCGGCCCCGCAGGCGGCGGCCATCCCGCGGAAGGCCCGCTCGCGATCGAACGTGGCGATCACGTTGCCGAGGTCGAGGTAGACGAACGCGGGAGGCATGGGCGAGCGCTGCCGACGGCGGCGGAACCGGCCGCTTTCGCGGATCACCCGAGCATACTATCCTGCCCCGGGCCGCCCGCGCGGGCCCGATCTCGCCTTCGCAAGGAACCGCTTCGCATGGCCATGCTCAACCGCACCAGTTCCCGGATCACGCAGCCCCGCTCGCAGGGCGCCTCCCAGGCGATGCTCCTGGGCACCGGCCTCACGCCGGCCGACCTCGACAAGCCGCAGGTGGGCATCGCGAGCATGTGGTACGAGGGCAACACCTGCAACATGCACCTCGACCGCCTGGCGGGGAAGGTCCGCGAGGGCGTGGTGGCCGCGGGCATGGTGGGGATGCGGTTCAACACGATCGGCGTCAGCGACGGGATCTCGATGGGCACCGAGGGCATGAGCTACTCGCTGCCCTCCCGCGACGTGATCGCCGACTCGATCGAGACGGTGATGCACGCCCAGTGGTACGACGCGCTGGTGGCGATCCCCGGCTGCGACAAGAACATGCCCGGCTGCCTGATCGCGATGGGCCGGCTCAACCGCCCCGCCCTGATGGTCTACGGCGGCACGATCAAGCCGGGCCACCTGGCCGACGGCACCCCGCTCGACATCGTCTCGGCCTTCCAGTGCTACGGCGAATACGTCGCGGGGCGGATCGACGACACCCGCCGGGCCGACATCGTGCGGCGCGCCTGCCCGGGCGCCGGCGCCTGCGGGGGCATGTACACCGCCAACACCATGGCGACGGCGATCGAGGCTCTCGGCATGGCCCTGCCCGACTCGGCCTCGATTCCCGCCGAGCACCCCGACAAGGAGCAGGAGTGCCTGCGGGCGGGGGCGGCCGTGTTGAACCTGCTGGAGAAGGATCTCAAGCCG
>JBJTAA010000084.1:0-12518 GCA_046090525.1 Planctomycetota bacterium | reverse complement strand
CGCCGCCCGCCCATCGGGCACGGAGCCGAAGATCAAGTTTTATCTGTTCGCCGTGGCCGAGCCGGGCCCGGCCGCGGCCCTGCCCGACACGAAGGCGCGGCTGCAGCAGCGGCTCGACGCCATGGAGGCCGACCTGCGGGCGCTCGTCGGGGTGTGAGCGGCACGACCGCCCTCTGCACGGGGCGCAGCCACTGCCGCCCTCGTTGCCGGGTCTCCCGGGTTGCGGCTTACTCGTCGTCGCCGTCCGCGGCAGACTCGTCGGCCGCCGCCTCCGATTGGGGTTCTCCCGGTCCCTTCTTCGGGATCTCCCGGAACAGCGGCAGGTGGCGGTAGTAGGTCTGCAGCGTCAGGAGTGAGAGGGCCGTGGCGTACATGCGGCCACCTCGTTCGACATCCTCGGCGCCCTGCGGGTCCCAGCTGCCGGCGAGGTCGCCCTTCACGTTCTGGGTGCGGATCAGGTGCTCGCGCAGCCGCCCATTCCAGGTATCGAACTCGACGCCCTCGAGTTGCTGCAGCACCTGGGTCGCGAAGTGAAAGAGCAACAGGTCACCGAGTGGCGCCTTGTCCACCGGCGGCAGGTTCGCCATCAGATAGTCCCGGCCGGAGAGGAGCTGTGGCTGGTCTCGGTCCCACCCAAGACAGAGCCTGGCCAGGAGCGCCGCCGCCGTCAGCCCCGGCTCTGCATCTCGCCCAGGACCCCGTGCATATTGCGACTCCAGAGAGTCTTCCGACCCCGCCGCGCACAGCCTGACGAAGTTGTCGGCTGCCTCCAGATCCCGCGCCTTGACGGGGAGGTTCGCCAGCTGGGCCGCCCGCAGGGCCATGATCGCCCAGACGGTGGCGGACAGCTCGATCCCCTCTTTCTCGGCATTCCGCCAGCCGCCACTGCCCGGATCCTGCGCGTCGACCAGGAACTTCGCGGCCGAATGGGCGTGGCTTCGCACCTTTTTATCGCGGGAGATCGCGTAGGCCTCGCAGAGGGCGATCGTCGCGAGCGCCTGGGCCTGGATGCCGGTGTTCCACGAACCGTTCCCCGGCCCGCGGGCTTGATTCTGATTCGTAGCCAGAAACACGAGGCCCTTCTCCACGACCGGCTTGTAGCCGGCGAGCATGCGCGGGGTTTCCGGTGCCGATTTGTGCGTGATGCCCTCGGCCAGGAACGGCAGCAAGGCGAGCGCGGTGGCAGCGATCCGGTTCTCCTCCACAGGCTGCCCGCCCCTCACCTGGGTGGCGTCCGCGCCGCCGGCCAGCATCCAGCCGCCGTCGGGTTGCTGCGTCCGCGCCAGCCACGCCAGGCCTCGCATCACCGCCGCGTCGCTTTCGGCGGAGCCGCCGTAGAGATCACGCAGGGCCTGCTTGCTTTCGGGTGTCAGGCGCCCGGCATACGATCCCTTTCGCAGCAGCCCCGAGGCCTTGGGGACGGCCAGTACCGCGGCGGGAAGGGAGCGATCGTCGCCGCTCGTGACACGGACGACCAGCGGGCTATCGATCGTGATGTCGCCACCCGAGGAGCGGAGCGTGAGCGTCGCCACCTTGTCGGCCGCGTCAGCGGCGCACCCGATCTCGACGTTCACCGAGTTGGCCCCTGCCGTCACGGTTCCCGGCGACAGCGTCATCCCCGCAGGCGGATTCACGGCCTCGATCTCGAGCGGTCCCTCGTAGCCGTTGCGTTCGATCGGCAGCGTCAGCCGACGGCTCTCGCCTGGCGCCAGCGTCACGGCCGGGACGGCACCGACTCGGTGAGGATACCGGGCGATCGTGAGCGACAGGTCTTTTGTGGCCGTCTGCTGTCGCACCGCGAGCGCGAGCGGAATCGTCACTGTTCCATCCGCGACCTCGTCGGCCAGCGTGATCTGAAGGGCGGCCGAGTCGTCGTTCGCCTCCAAGGACTCGACGGAGCACGACACGCCCTCGGGCAGTCCCGCAGCAGCCTGGCCAATCTTCAGCTCGATCGGCCCTGGATACCCCTTTCGATCGCACCGCAGCGCGACCTCCCGCGTGGCACCGGGCACCAAAATCACGCCTTCGTTCACACTGAACTCCGGCAATTCATATTGCGGCACGATCACCTTGAACGTCGCTGTGAACGACACGCCGTTCACGACGCCCGTCAGGGGTACGTCCGCTGCAAGTTCCTGATCACCGAGGGATTCGGCCGCCTTGACGACGAGTTCGCTCCGGGACGTGCCGGCCGGGATCGAGACTCCCTGCACGCTGATGCCTCCGGCGATGGTGCCAGCGGTGATTTCGATGATGCCGTGGTTGTTGTTCCGCTTGATCGCGATTGGCACCCGGGCGACATCGCCGGGTTTGATGCGCACCTCTGCGATGGCCTCGACCTCCGGCGGAGCCGGCGGGGGCTGGGGCGGGGCCACCACGACCGGGGGAGCCACCACCGGGGCCGGCTTCGATTGCCCGCAGCCCGTCGCCAGGAGGACGAGCAGACCACAGGGTGCCAGGGCGCCCAGCCCCAGGACGAGACTCCGACCCGCACCGCTACATGTCCCGCTCAACATGATGGTTCAACCTTCGATGCCACGTCCCTGCGATATCCCGACGCCACCTCGCGGATGATACCCGAGACGTCCCCCGGCCCACCACGACCCATCGGGCGGCCGTGACGTCTTGCCCCGGCCTACAATCAGGGTGATGCCTCCCACGCCAGCCGATCCCGAGCCGCCCGCTCCCCCCACCGAGACGATGCCGGCCGACACCGACGCGGCCGCCGCCGCCCGTGACCGCTCGGCGGCCGCCGAGAAGGTGCGGTCCTTCCCGACCACGCCGGGCGTCTACCTGATGAAGGATGCGGCCGGGCGGGTGATCTACGTCGGCAAGGCCAAGAATCTGCGGGCCCGGGCCGGATCCTACTTCCTCAAGGCCGCGGCCGAGGATCGCCGGACGGCCGATTTGGTCCGGGAGATCCGCGACATCGACTACCTGGAGGCGGAGAGCGAGGTCGATGCGCTCCTGCTCGAGAGCCGGCTCGTCAAGGACGTGCAGCCGAAGTTCAACAGCGACTTGAAGGACGACAAGACCTTCCCCTACCTGCAGATCACGACCCACGAGGACTTTCCCCGGGTCGAGTTCACCCGGACGCCGCGGCAGAAGGGGGTCAAGCTCTACGGCCCCTTCACGAGCGCGGGCAGCCTCCGCGGGGCGATCGTGGTCCTGCAGCGGATCTTCAAGTTTCGCACCTGCACGCTCGACATCGACGCCGACGACGAGCGGTGGCGGTGGTTCCGTCCCTGCCTCCTGGCCTCGATCGACCAGTGCACCGCCCCCTGCAACCTCCGGATCTCGAAGGAGGACTACCGGCGGGACATCAACCGCCTCAAGACATTTCTCGACGGTGGCAAGCAGCGGCTCCTCGAGGAGATGCGGGCTGAGATGCTCGCGGCCTCGGGCCGGCTCGAGTTCGAGCGGGCCGCCCGGCTCCGCGACGAGATCAAGCTGCTCGAGACGCTCGACCAGCGGGGGGATCTGGAGGAGCACGTCCAGCCGGAGGTGTTTCTCGTCGACCCCAAGAAGGGCCTCGCGGGCCTGCAGAAGGTGCTCGGACTGGCCGCCCCGCCGCGGGTGATCGAGGGGGTGGACATCGCCCACCTCGCCGGCAACGAGACGGTGGCCAGCCTCGTGCAGTTCATCGACGGGCTCCCCTTCAAGCCGGGCTACAAACGGTATCGCATCAAGGGCGTGGAGGGCATCGACGATTTCAAGAGCATCCACGAGGTCGTATCGCGGCGGTTCTCGCGACTGGTCCGCGAGGGGGCGTCGCTGCCCGACGTGTTCCTGGTCGACGGCGGCAAGGGGCAGCTCTCGGCCGCGCTCGACGCGCTCGAGAGCCTGGGGATCACGGCCCCCTGCGTGATCTCGCTGGCCAAGCGGGAGGAGGAGGTCTTTCTGCCGGGCCAGAGCGAGCCCCTGAGGCTCTCCCGCGACTCCTTCTCGCTGCGGCTCCTCGAGTATGTCCGCGACGAGGCCCATCGCTTCGCCCAGCACTACCACCATCTCCTACGAGGGAAACGATCACTCGAGGACTGAGGCGGCCCGATGGGGCCACCCTGCCGGAACACATTGTGGCCACTGGCTTTGCGTCGTCCGGGCGCGGAGCTGCATCGCCCCGGTCGTGGCGGAAAGCTGTTCTGCGGGGTACGATTCAGTCGATCATTAGGGTTGAGTCGAACGCTCCGCGTCTCCGGGAGTCCCGCCATGATTCGCTCCCCCGCTCCGCCGGGCTGCAGGTCCTTTCGCTCCGCCGGCCTGGGCCGGCGCGAGTTCCTCCACGTCGGCTCGCTGACGGGCCTCGGCCTGTCGCTCGGCGGGCTGTTTCGCCTGCAGGCGGCCCGGGCGGATGCCAAGGCGTTCACGCACTTCGAGGGCACTGCGAAGAGCGTGATCCACATCTGGCTGCCCGGCGGGTGGGCCCAGCAGGAGACGTTCGACCCCAAGCCGCTCTCGCCGCTCGAGTACCGCGGCGACTTCAAGGCGATCGACACCACGCTCACCGGCGTGCAGTTCAGCGAGAAGCTCGTCAAGACCGCGGGCATCGCCGACAAGATCACGGTCATACGGTCGATGACCCACGGCGAGGCGGCCCACGAGCGGGGCACGCACAACATGTTCACGGGCTACCGCCCCAGCCCCGCGCTCACCTACCCGAGCTTCGGGAGCGTCGTCGCCCACGAACTGGGCCCGCGGGCGAACCTGCCGCCGTACGTGGCGATTCCCAACCTGCCGGCGCCCGACGCCCAGGCCGGCTACCTCGGCAGCGCCTTCGGCCCCTTCGCGATCGGCTCCGATCCGGCCGCCGACGGCTTCACCGTCCGCGATCTGGCCCTGCCGGGCGGCGTCGACGCCACCCGCTTCGCCACCCGCCAGCGGCTGCGGGAGGCGGTGGGTCGCCACTTTCAGCGGCTGGAAGAGAGCGCGGCCCTGGCAGCGATGGATTCCTTCTACGAGCGGGCCTACGCGCTCGTGAACTCCCCCGAGGCCCAGGCGGCCTTCGACATCAAGGCCGAGCCCGCCAAGCTCCGCGACGAATACGGACGCAATCAGGCCGGCCAGCGGATGCTGCTGGCTCGCCGCCTGGTGGAGGCGGGCGTGCGGTTCGTGACGCTCTCGTACGGGAGCTGGGACATGCACGGGCGGATCCGCGACGGCATCACTTCCATGGTGCCGGCCTTCGACCAGGCGTTCACGGCGCTCGTCAACGACCTCGATCAGCGGGGCCTGCTCGACTCGACCCTCGTGATGGTGTCGAGCGAGTTCGGCCGCACGCCGCGGGTCAACAAGGACGCCGGCCGCGACCACTGGCCCAAGGTGTTCAGCGTGGTGCTCGCTGGCGGCGGCGTGAAGCGGGGCTGCGTCTACGGCTCGTCCGACGCCATCGCCGCGGAGCCGCAGGACAATCCGCTCTCCATCGAGGATCTCGCCACCACCGTCTACCACTGCCTCGGCATCGCCGCCGAGAAGGAACTGATGGCCCCGGGCAACCGCCCCATCGAGATCGTCGACGGCGGCACGGTGCGCAGGGACCTGCTCGCCTAGCGGCGGCCGGCCCGCAGCCGGCCCACGCGGATCGACGACCCGCACGCTCCGCGTGCTCCCACACGTCGCAACTCCCCCATGCTCCCCCGACGACCCTCCCACCTGCCCGTGTTCGTGGCCCTCGCCATGCTGGCCGCTCGGGCCTCGGCCGCGCCCACGATCGCGGCCATCGCCCCGGCCGGCGGCCCCCGCGGAGCCACGATCGAGGTGCAGATCAGCGGCGGCGACCTCGCCGACCCGCGGGAACTCGCCTTCCAGGAACCGGGCATCACGGTCGAGAGCCTCACGCCCGTTAACGACAAGCAACTGAAGGCGACGCTACGGATCGCGGCCGACTGTCCCACGGGCGCTCGCAAGTTTCGGGTGCGCACCAAGGACGGGCTCTCGGAGCTGCGGACCTTTCGGGTCGGCATCCTGGCCCAGCAGCCGGAGGCGGAGCCCAACAACGAGTTCGCCACCGCCGAGGGCGTGACGCTCCCCCTGACGATCGCCGGCACCGTGACGGGGGAGGACGTCGACTGCTTCAAGGTGCACCTGCCGGCCGGGGCGCGGATCGCCGCGGCCGTCGACGCGGTGCGGCTCGACCAGGAGATGTTCGACCCCCACCTCGAACTCGTCGATGCCCGCGGCTTCGTCGTGGCGGCCTGCGACGATCACCCGCTCCTGGCGCAAGACGCGATGCTCGCCGTGACCGTGCCGGAGGAGGGTGACTACGTCGTCCGGATCCGCGAGAGTGCCTACGGCGGCAACGGTGGCAGCCATTACCTGCTGCACCTCGGAGACTTTCCCGTGCCGCATCTCGCCTGGCCGCCGGCCGGGCCGCCGGGGGGCGAGGTGGAGGTGGAATGGATCGGCGACCCGGCCGGGCCGTTCACGCACAAGCTCGCCCTCCCGCAGGAGGCCGGGCCCGCGGGGCTGGTCGAGATCCTGCCCGTCCGCGCCGGGGTCGCCGGCCCGGTGGGCGTGCCCGTGCGCATATCCCCGCTCACGCCCGTGCCCGAGGCCGAGCCGAACAATCAGCCCGACCAGGCCACCGCCGCGGCCGCACCGACGGCGCTCCTCGGTCGGCTCGACGTGGCCGACGACGTCGACTGGTTCCGCATCGAGGCGGCGAAGGGCTCCAAGTGGCACGTCCGGGCCTGGGGACGCCGGCTCGGCTCTCCCGTCGACCTCATGGTCAACATCCACCGGGCCAACGACAAGCGGGAGCGGATCACGGGCAACGACGACTCGGCCGGACCGGACAGCGTGGCGCAGGTGACCGTTCCCGACGAGGGGGCATTTCTCGTCCGGATCAACGACCACCGGCAGCGCGGCGGCACGGATTTCGCCTACTGGCTGGAGGTCGAGCCCGACCTGCCGGAGGTGCACGTGTCGGTGCCTCCCGGCCGGGCCAACACCCAGGACCGGCTCGTGGCGGTGGTCCCCAAGGGCAATCGCACCGCTCTGGCGCTCAACACCGCCCGCAATGCTTTCGGCGGGACGATCCATGTCGCCTTCGCCGGCCTGCCCGCCGGCGTGCAGGCGACTGTGCCAGACGCACCGGGCAATGCCCCGGGCACGCTGGCCGTGTTCGAGGCCACCGCCGACGCCGCCGAGACGACGTCCTTCGCCGAGGTGACCGTGGCCGCGGCGGATGTCGGCCGCCCCCTGGGCGGCCTGCGGCAGAAGACCGACCTGCTGTTCGGCCAGCCCAACAACGCCGTGTTCCGCTCGGCCCTCGATGACCGTCTGCCCGTGGCCGTCGTGGCAGAGGCGCCGATCCGAATCGAGCTCGAGCAACCCGCCGTGCCGATCGTCCGCCGCGGCTCCCTGGAGCTCCAGGTCAGGGTGGAGCGACTGGCCGGGCACACGGGCAAGATCCGCGTGTCGCTGCCGTTCCGACCGCCGGGGGTCGGCGGCCCCACGTCCATCGAGATCCCGGCGGACAAGGTGGAGGGGGTCTATCCGCTCACCGCCAACGCCGACGCGGCGCTCGGCGAGTGGCAGGTGGCGGTGACCGCGCTCCTCCAGCCCGACGAGAAGAGCCGCGGCGACGGCGAGATGCTCGTCGCGAGCCGGCTGGTGACGCTCCGCGTCGCGGAGCCGATCATCGAACTCGCCGCCGAGGCGACCTCGGTGGAACAGGGCCAGGAGGCCAGGATCGTCTGGAAGGTGCAGAAGCCGGGTGAGTTCGCGGGGGTCGCCAAGGCCCGGCTGCTCGGCCTGCCGGCCAAGACGGAGGCGCCGGAGCTCGAACTGGCCGCGGGCTCCGGGGAACTGGCGTTTCCGGTGAAGGTGGCGGGCGACGCCCCGCCCGGCCCGCACAAGAACGTCTTCTGCGAGATCAAGGTGCCCCAGGGGGAGGCCTGGGTCGTCCATGCCACGCCGCCGGTGCAGCTGCGGATCGACAAGCCGCTGCCCCCGGAGGAGGACGCGAAGCCATGAGTGGCAGAGCAGCCCGCCCGACGACAAGCGGCTTTCCAGCCGGCGCATCTCGTAGCGGCGGGCATCCTGCCCGCCGAACACGGGCTGGCGTAGCGATCGGATTCCGCGGGCAAGATGCCCGCGGCTACGTTCTCGTGCGGCGTGACCGATCCAAAACCATGACGCGGCTTTTCCTGCTCTCGCTCCTCCTGATTGCCGCCGCTCCGGCGACCGCCTTCGAGGTGGTCGCCATCGAGGTCTTCCCGCCCAAGGTGCAGCTCGACTCCGCCCGGGATTTCCAGCGGCTCGTGGTGCAGGCCCGGGCCGCCGACGGCCGCACGCAGGAGGTCACCGCCGCCGCCGAGATCACGCTCTCCGACCCGAAGCTCGCCACGCTCGACAAGCCGAGCGGCGGAGTGGTGGTGCAGCCGGCGGCCGACGGCGACGGCACGCTGCGGGTCGTCCATGCCGGCCACGCCGTCGAGGTGCCGCTCCGCGTCGTCTCCGCCAGCACGCCGGCGCCGCTCTCGTTCCGGCTCGACGTGATGCCGGTGTTCTCGCGGGCCGGCTGCAACATGGGCAGCTGCCACGGGGCGGCCCGCGGCAAGGACGGCTTCCGGCTCTCGCTCTTTGGGTTCGACCCGGCCGGCGACTACCACCGGCTCACCCGCGAACTGCCCGGCCGGCGGATCGACCTGGCCAGCCCGCGCGACAGCCTCGTGTTTCTCAAGTCGATCGGGGCCGTGCCGCATACGGGCGGCAAGCGGTTCGAGGCCGACAGCGACCTGGCCGACACGCTCGTCCGCTGGATCGAGGCGGGCGCGCCGGACGATCCCGGCCCCGACCCGGCGGCCAGCGTGCCGCGACTCGTCGCCCTCGACCTCTATCCGCCCACGTCGCTCCTGGAGGGGGAGCGCACGCCGCAGCAGCTCGTCGCGGTGGCCAGGTTCGCCGACGGCACCGACCGCGACGTCACCGACCTCTGCTGGTACGCCTCCAACAACGATCGCTCCGTGGCCGTGTCGCCGGGCGGCCTGGCCACCAGCGGCGTCCGCGGCGAGGCCTTCATCATGGCCCGCTACGACACGATCACCGTCGGCGTGCCCCTGGTCGTGATCCCGCGCGACCTGGCCTTCACCTATCCCGCCGAGCCGCCGCACCCGGGCGCCACCGAGGGCGCGACCAGGATCGACGACCTGGTGGCGGCGAAACTGCAGAGCCTTCGGATCGCACCCTCGCCCGTCTGCGACGACGAGACCTTCCTGCGGCGGGTGACGCTCGACCTCGTCGGCCTGCTGCCGACCTCGGCGGAGCGGGCCGCCTTCCTGGCCGACTCGGCTCCCGACAAGCGGGCCCGCAAGGTGGACGAGCTGATGGCCCGCAAGGAGTTCACCGAGATCTGGGTGATGCGCTGGGCGGAGATCCTCCAGATCCGCTCGCAGGGCAACGACGTGAGCCCGAAGGGGGCGATCCTCTACCACCAGTGGCTCGATCAGCGGATCGCCGCCAACCAGCCGATCGACGAGATGGTGCGCGACCTCCTGGCGGCGTCGGGGGGCACCTTCGACAACCCGCCCACCAACTACTTCCAGCTCGAGCGCGACACGCTCAAGCTCACCGAGAACGTCGCCCAGGCCTTCCTCGGGATGCGGATCCAGTGCGCCCAGTGCCACAACCATCCCTTCGACCGCTGGACGATGGACGACTACTACGGCTTCGCCGCCTTCTTCACGCAGATCGGCCGCAAGCAGGGGGCCGACCCGCGGGAGACGATCGTGTTCGACTCCGGCGGCCGGGAGATGCAGCACCCCGTGACGAAGAAGAACGTGCCCCCCAAGTTCCTCGGCGGCGAGGCGCCCAAGCTCGCCGGCCGCGAGCGGCGGGAGGCGCTCGCCGAGTGGGTCACCTCGCCCGCCAATCCCTACTTCGCCAGGCACGTCGCCAACGTCGCCTGGACCCACTTTTTCGGCCGCGGCATCATCCACGAGCCAGACGACGCCCGCGTCAGCAATCCGCCCGCCAACGGCCCGCTGCTCGACGAGCTCGGCCGCCGGCTGGCCGCCTCGGGCTGGGACTTCCGCGGGCTCGTCCGCGACATCTGCACCTCCCGCACCTACCAGCGGTCGTGCCAGCCGAACGAGTCGAACAAGCTCGACGAGACCAACTTCTCCCATGCCGCCGTCCGTCGGCCGCGGGCGGAGGTGCTGCTCGACGTGCTGGCCCAGGTGACCGAGACCAAGAACAAGTTCCCCGGCCTGCCGCTCGGCGCCCGGGCGGTGCAGGTGGCCGACGGGCGGACCTCGACCTACTTCCTCACCACCTTCGGCCGGGCGACCCGTGAGGATGTCTGCAGCTGCGCCGTGAAGATGGATCCGAGCCTCTCCCAGGCGCTGCATCTCCTCAACGG
Organism: Planctomycetota bacterium; assembly: GCA_046090525.1. Lineage (GTDB taxonomy): Bacteria > Planctomycetota > Planctomycetia > Pirellulales > UBA1268 > QWPN01. The sequence goes on along the minus strand of JBJTAA010000084.1, from coordinate 2,158 downwards.
CGACGCAGCCAACGACCGCATCCGCCAGGGCAACGCGGTGGGTCGGATGCTGGACGAGGGCCGCACCCCCGGCGAGATCATCGACGAGCTGTTCGTCCGCTGCGACGGCCGGATGCCGACCGAGCGGGAGCGGATCGAGACGCTCGTGACGGTGCTCGACGCCGCCGACCGCAAGCAGGCGCTGGAAGACGTCTTCTGGGCCCTGCTCAACTCCCCCGAGTTCATCTTCAACCACTGATGCTCAGGCCAGGCTTCACGATCGGCGTCTTGCTGGCGATCTCGACCACCGCGGTCCGGGCGGCCGATGCGCCCGTGAACTTCGAGGACCACGTCCTGCCGGTGTTCCGCGAGAAGTGCTGCTCCTGCCACAACCCCGACAAGCGGACGGGCGGCCTCGACCTGACCAGCTGGGGCCAGACGATGGCCGGCGGCAGTTCCGGCGAGGTGATCGCGCCCGGCGACCCCGCCGGCTCCTACCTGTTCTTGCTCGTGACCCACGAGTCGGAGCCGAAGATGCCGCCGTCGTCGGACAAGCTGCCCGACGAATCCCTGGCGGTGATTCGCGACTGGATCGCCGGCGGGGCGATCGAGCGGAGCGGCGCCCAGCCGGTGGCCCGCAAGCAAAATGCCCTCGCCCTCGACGGGGAGGCGGCGATCAAGCCCGACGGTCCGCCGGTGATGCCGCCGCGGCTGTCACTGGAGGTGGTCAGCCACGGGCGGCGGCCGACCACCGTCGCGGCGCTGGCGGCCTCCCCGCACGGCGAGGTCACCGCCCTCGGCGGACGGCGGCAGGTGCTCCTCTATCACACCGGCTCGCTCGACCTGCTCGGGGTGCTCCCCTTCCCCGAAGGCGTGGTCCGCACGGTGCGGTTCTCGCGGAATGCCAAGCTGCTCCTGGCCGCCGGCGGCGAGGCGGCCAAGAGCGGGCGGGTGGTCGTCTGGGACGTGGCCACGGCCAAGCGGCTCGCCGAGGTGGGCGAGGAGTTCGATGAGGTACTGGCCGCCGACATCTCGGCCGACCAGCGGTTCGTCGCGCTCGGCGGCCCGGCCAAGGTGGTGCGGCTGCTCAAGACCGCCGACGGCGCGGTGGCCCACGAGATTCGTAGCCACACCGACTGGGTGACGGCCCTGGAGTTCTCCCCCGATGGCAAGTGCCTCGCCACGGGCGACCGGGCCGGGAACCTGTTTCTCTGGGAGACCCGCGGTGCCCGCGAGGCCGGCACGCTCAAGGGCCACGCCGAGGCGATCACCGCCGTCGCCTGGCGACCCGACGGCAAGGTGGTGGCCAGCGTCTCCGAAGACGGCTCGCTGCGGCTCTGGGACGCGAAGGAGGCCAAGCAGATCAAGACCTGGGAGGCCCACCCCGGCGGCGCGGCCTGGGCGGCCTGGCTGGCCGACGGCCGGCTGGTGACGACCGGTCGCGACAAGAAGGCGAAACTCTGGAAGGCGGATGGGGGTCTCGAGCGGGAGCTGGGCCCGCTGGCCGACATCGGCACGCGGGTGGCCGTCACGAGCGACGCGGCCAAGGTCTTCGCCGGCGACTGGGCCGGGGGAGTGACCGCCTTCGCGGCGGCCGACGGCAAGCCGGTCGGCCAGCTCGACACGAACCCGCCGAAGCTCGAAGAGCGGCTGGCCGTGGCCGCGAAGGCCCTCAGCGAGGTCGCGGCTGCCGGGCAGGCGGCGGTCAGCAAGGCGGGCGAGGCGGCCGAGGCCTTGCAGGTGGCCGAATCGCAGATGGCGGCGGCCCGCCAGGCGATGGAGGCGGCTCAGGCCGAGGTCGACGCCGCCAAAGCCCGCGAAGCCGAGGCGGCCAAGGCCGTCGAACGGTGGAAGGCGGAGCTGGAGTTCGCCCGCCAGCCGGCGGCGAAGTGAGCCGGATTCTGCGGGCAGGATGCCCGCGGACACTTTTCGCCACCACACGTGCGATCCGGTGCAATTCGTAGCGGCGGGCATCCTGCCCGCCGAGTGCGGATCGAAGTGGCGAGCGGTTTCCGCGGGCAAGATGCCCGCGGCCACTTTCGGAAATGGCCTGCGAGGGGTTGCCCATGCCATCGCGCCGGCCTTGCTAGCGAGCGAAGGCAGGATGCCGAGAGCGAGCTAGCACGGAGCGAGCGGCGGGCAGGATGCCCAGAGCGAGCGTCCGGCGCGATGGCATGGG
>JBJTAA010000083.1:0-30009 GCA_046090525.1 Planctomycetota bacterium | reverse complement strand
GCGAGCCGTCGGCGGCGGTGACGGCGAGCTGGCCGGTTTCGGAGAGCGGCCGGCCGGTCTCGGGGTCACGCAGGTCGGCGAGGGCGCCGGCGACGGAAGCGGGGTCGGGACTGGGCATGGGCGAACTTTTTCTCTCAGGGTTGTGGGCGTCGTTGGTGTGGCCGGGGTTGCCCGTGCCATCTCGCCGGACGCTCCCTCCGGCCATCCTGGCCTTCGGTCGCTCGGAGGAAACCTCGCTTCGCCATCCTGGCTGCGCTCGGTTTCCTACGCCGCTCGATTGGCACGGGCAACCCCTCACCGCAAGCCATTTTGGCAAACGGAAGGCTCAGCGGGGACCGCTCCATGGCCTGAGCACCTTTCCTTGGCGTCTCCGTGAGGGGCTGCCCATGCGCCGAGAGCCGGCGTTGGCGGCAAGCGAAGGCAGGATGCCGAGAGCGCAGCCGTCATCGAGTGAGCGGAGGGCAGGATGCCCGTAGCGAACGTCCGGCGACGGGGCATGGGCAGCCCCGAACCTCCGTCCAAGGTGGCACATCGCTTCCTCAGAGTCGGGCTTGCTGGTCGATTGCGGCATCGGCAGGGCTCGCGGCCGCGGGTAACGGGCTGGTCAGGCTCTTGCCGGCACGGCTGGCGGCGGCGAGCAGGCCCGCGGGGCGGATCGTCACCAGGGCGACGAGCACCAGGCAGGCCAGCATCGCCAGGCCGCCGGCCAGGCCGCCGTCGGCCTGCACGCCCCGCTTCGTGGTCTTGAAGTACATCGCCGCGATCAGCCTGAGGTAGTAGGCCGCGGCGATGGCGGCGTTCAGGGCGAGGATCACCGCCAGGCCCACGAACCAGGCCCGCCGGCTGCCGAAGGCGATCGGGCCCGCGCCGTCCACCTCCAGGGCCGAGACGGCGAGCGTCAGCTTGCCCCAGAAGCCGGGCAGGGGCGGAATGCCCGCCAGGCTGAGCGTGAAGAGCGCGATGGCGAACGCGGCCACGGGATTGGTGCCCGAGAGGCCGTCGAGGTCGTCCACGGTGGCGATCTCGTCCCGCGGCGGGCGGGGGCCGCTGGTGGCGGTCCACTCGGGCCAGCGGTGGCCCAGGTAGGCGAGTGCGCCGAAGATGCCGATCGTCGGCAGCACGTAGGTGGCGAGATAGAAGAGCGTGGCCGACATGCCGTCCACCACGAGCGTCCAGCGGGCGTCGGCCGCGGCCATGTCGCCCAGCGGCCGGCCGGCCTGCGTCGCTGCGGCGGCGGCCGTGACCGCGATGCCGACGAGCAGGTAGCCCGCATGGGCGATCGAGGAGCAGGCCAGGAGCCGGCGGAGATTCGTCTGCCAGAGGGCCATCACGTTGCCCACCGTCATCGTCACCGCCGCCAGGATGGCCGCGAGCTGCCAGAACAGGTCGAGGTGGGCGGTGGCCGCCGGGCCGATGCCGGCGGCATCCGGCTCGGACGTCACGCCGAGCGCCAAGAGCCGGCCGAGGATCACCACGCCCGCGAGCTTGGGGAGTGTCGAGAGCAGGGCGGCGTTGCCGGGGCCGGTGCCCTCGTAGACGTCCGGAGCGTAGAAGTGCATCGGCACGGCCGCCAGCCGGAAGGCCGCGCCCACGACCGTCATGCCCAACGCGATCGGGAGGAGCACCGTCGCCATGCCCGACACGGTGCCGTCGGCCGACTGGAGCGCCCGGGCGATGCCCGTGAGGCTGGTCGTGCCGGCGATCCCGTAGAGCGTGGCGGCGCCGTAGAGGAACACGGCGGAGGCCACGAGCGAGAGGAAGAAATACTTGATCGCGGCCTCCTGGCCGCGGGCGTCGTTCCGCTTGAGCCCCAGCAGGATGTAGGTCGGGATCGAGACGAGTTCGAGCCCCGCGAACAGGAGCACGAGGTCGCCGGCCACGCCCACGAGCGACAGCCCGGCGAGCATGACGAGGAAGGTGCCGGCCTCCTCGCAGGTGCCGCCGCGGTGCAGGCCCGGCCCGCGGCTCGAGGCCGCGTGGAAGATGTCGCCCGCCTGCACGAGCGCCAGGAGCGCCCCGATGCCGAGCACCGCCCAGCGAACGAACGCCGAGAAGGCGTCGATCGTCACCGGGCCGGCCGTCACCACCCCGCCGTCGGCCGGCTGGCCGCCGGCCAGGCTCATGGCGGCCGCGATGCCCGCCAAGGCGACGAGCCAGCCATACCGCAGGCCCGCGAAGGCGCCGCCGAGATAGGCGACCAGCGCCGCGGCGACCAGCGCGATCTCGGGCGCGAGCAGGGCGATCGATTGGAGCGATGTCATGGCAGGGAAGCGAGCGGGGGGGCGGGCGGTTGGGCGACGACGTCGGCGGCCGGCGGTTCGGCCGTCATCCGGGCGGCGAAGGCGGCGGCGGCGTTGTCGGTGGCGCCGCGGACGGCGGCCGACACGGGATGGAGGAAGGTCTGCGGCACCAGGCCGATCCAGAGCACGAACACGGCCAGCGGGGCCAGGGCCACGAACTCGTGCCAGCGGATGTCGAGCCGCTCGCCGCCGTGGTCATGATCGTCGTGCCGGGGCGGCTCGCGCGAGGGCCCGAAGAACACCCGCTGCACGGCCCAGAGCATGTACCAGGCGCCGAGCACGACGCCCACGACCGCCAGGAGGGCGAGCGGCAGATACCAGGCCTGCCAGGCGGCCGACACGCCGCTCCAGGCCCGCTGGAAGGAGCCGGCCAGGATCAGGAACTCGCCTACGAACCCGTTGAGGCCGGGCAGCCCGATGCTCGAGAAGGTGAAGAGCAGGAAGAACACCGTCAGCCACGGCGCCTTCGCGGCGATCCCGCCGAGGTTGGCGATGCTGCGGGTGTGGAACCGCTCGTAGAGCATCCCCACGATCGCGAACAGGCCCGCCGACGCGAGGCCGTGGTTGACCAGCTGCAGGTTCGCCCCCTCGATCGCCGCGGGCGTGAGCGCGAACAGGCCCATCACCACGTAGCCCATGTGGCTCACCGACGAGTAGGCGACCAGCCGCTTGAGATCGGTCTGCACGAGCGCCACAAGCGCGCCATAGATGATCCCGGCCACGCCCAGCCCGAAGAGCCACGGGGCCGCGGCGGCCGTCGCCTCCGGCAGCATCGGCATCGAGAACCGCAGGAACCCGTAGATGCCGATCTTGAGGAGCACGCCCGCCAGGTCGACGGAGCCGCCGGTGGGGGCCTCGACGTGGGCCAGCGGCAGCCAGGTGTGGAGGGGCACGATCGGCACCTTCACGGCGAAGCCGGCGAGCAGCGCGAGGAACACGACCATCTGCAGCCAGCCCCCCGCGGCCGTCATCGGCAGCGGGTGGATCACGGTGGCGTCGGTGAGGGCCTCGATGTCGAAGGTGACGGTTCCGGTGTGCGCCGTGTTCCAGAGGATGATCGCCAGGAGGCCCAGGAAGGTCAGCAGGCTGCCGGCGAGCGTGTAGACGAAGAACTTGACGGCCGCCTTCCGCCGCTCCTCGTGCCCCCAGATCCCGATCAGGAAGAAGAGCGGCACGAGCGTGAACTCGAAGAACACGTAGAAGAGCAGCACGTCGCGGGCGGCGAACACGCCGAGCATCGCCGCCTCGAGCACGAGCAGGAGGGCGTAGAAGCCGACCGGCCGGTCGGTCACCGCCTCCCAGCTGACGAACACCGCCGTCACCGAGAGCAGCGCCGAGAGGCCGAACATCCAGAGCGACAGCCCGTCGAGCCCCAGCGACAAGCGGACGTCGAAAAACCCGCTCGTCAGCCAGGGTACGTCGATCCGCGCGAAGGGAATGCCGAGCGCCGCGGTGGGGTCGGCCAGGTAGCGGAGCACGAGCCACCCGGCGAGGCCGAGCGTGACGAGCGTCGAGACGGCCGCGCTCTGGCGGACGGCGGCCAGGCCCCGGGAACCGAGCGCCCAGGCCACCACGGCGCCGACCAGGGGCGTGACGATCGTGAGCAGCAGGTGGGCCTGGGGGCTGAAGCCGTTCATGGATGTCGGTGTGGGGGAGGAGTGGGGCCGCCGGTCAGCTCCGCAGCCGCCAGGCGAGGGCGAGCACGACCAAGAGCGTGCCCAGGGCGCCGGCCACGGCGTAGCGTTGCACGAGTCCCGACTGCAGCCGGCGCACGACCGCCCCGAGGGCGAGCGGCACGCGGGCCACGAAATCGACGAGCCCGTCGACCACGAACCGGTCGAACGATGCGGCGAGCAGGGCCAGGAACTCGAGCGGCTTCACGACCAGGGCGGAGTAGAGTTCGTCGAGGAAGAACTTGCGGCCGAACAGGGTCTCGAGCGGCCCGAGGAAGCGCTCCATCTGCGGCCCGTCGCTCCGGCGACCAAGGTGGCCGGCGGCGGCGAGCGTGATCCCCGCGACGGCCGCGAACGTGCCCTGCAGGGCGAGGTCGAGGTGGAAGGCGTGGGGCGTGGCGGTGGCGGCCACCGCGGGGGCGGCGAGCGAAGGCGTGCGGGCGAGGAAGTCGGCCAGGGCGTGGGTCGAGAACAGCCACCAGCCGCTCACCGCCGCCGCCACGGCGAGGATCACGAGCGGGACGGTCATCACCGGCGGCGACTCATGAGCATGGTGGCCCGCCTCGTCGGGCACCCGCGTGGGGCCGGTGAAGGTCATGAACACGGCCCGGAAGGTGTAGAAGGCCGTGAGGAAGGCGGTGAACAGGCTCATCCCGTAGAGCATCCGGAACGTGCCGGAAGAGTCACCGCCGGCGTCGGCCGCGCGGAGGCTCGCGAGGCGGAAGGGCGCAGGGCTGTCCAGAGCACCCTCACGCCGGCCCGCGCCCGGAGGGAGCGGAACGATCGCGTGCCCGTCGTGCGGGGCCGATTCGTGGTGCTCGGCGTGGGCATGCGGCCAGCCCTTGGCATGGATGGCCGCCAGGATCTCGTCCTTGCTGAAGAAGCCGGCGAAGGGGGCCACGCCGGCCAGGGCCAGCGAGCCGACCAGGAAGGTGGCCGCCGTGATCGGCATCACCCGCCGCAGGCCGCCGAACCGCCGCATGTCGATCACGCCCCCCATCGAGTGCATCACGGAGCCCGCCCCGAGGAACAAAAGCGCCTTGAAGAAGGCGTGGGTCACGAGGTGGAAGATCGCCGCGGTGAAGCCGAGCAGCGTGCCGGTGCCGAGGCTCGCGAACATGTAGCCGAGCTGGCTGATCGTGGAGTAGGCGAGCACCCGCTTGAGGTCGTTCTGCACCGTGCCGATGAGCGCCGCCACGAGCGCCGTCGTGGCCCCCACGATCGACACCACCGTGAGGGCCCCGGGGCAGGCGACGTAGAGCGGGGCGCAGCGGGCCACGAGGTAGACGCCCGCGGTCACCATCGTGGCGGCGTGGATCAGGGCGCTGGCCGGGGTGGGGCCCTCCATCGCGTCGGGGAGCCAGACGTGCAGCGGCATCTGGGCGCTCTTGCCGCAGGCGGCCAGGAGCAACAAGAGGCAGATCGCCGTACCGACCGCGCCGGCCACGTAGCCCGACGGATCGTTCAGCCGCTCCATCCCGAGGATGCCGGGTAGCGGCGAGCCGTCGGGGAGCGCCGTGTCGTGGAAGTTCAGCGTGCCGTAGGTCATCCAGAGGAGGAACACGGCCACGGCGAGGCCGAAGTCGCCCACGCGATTGACGAGGAAGGCCTTCTTGGCGGCGGCGGCCGCCGCGGGCTTCTTGAACCAGAACCCGATCAGCAGGTAGGAGCAGGCTCCGACCGCCTCCCAGAACACGTAGACGAGCAGAAAGTTGCTCGCCGCCACGAGCATCGACATCGAGAACACGAAGGCCGCGACCAGGGCGAAGAACCGCGGGTAGCCGGGGTCGTCGTGCATGTAGCCGATCGAGTAGATGGCGACGAGCAGGCCGACGCAGGTGATCACGGCGAGCATCACCGCCGTGAGCGGGTCGAGCCGCAGATCGATGCCGATCGAGAAGGGGAGCGTCGCGGGGCGGCCGGCGGCCTTGGCCGCGAGGTCGTCGCCGATGTCGATGCCGCCCGAGCCGGGCGGCGGCGTGGCGGCGTCGGGGATGCTCGCCCACTGCCAGAGCGTCCGCACCTCTTCGAGTGGGGCGACCGCCGCGCCGTGGCCGTCGGCTCCGGCCACGAACACCTCGCGGCCGAGGCCGGCGAGCAGCGTCACCGCCGCGACGGCGGCCGCCGCGATCGAAAGCACGGCCGGCCAGTGGGCCCGGGGGCCGAGCAGGCGGCCGAGGGCCACGGTGACCAGCGCGCCCACGAGGGGCAGGGCCGGCACGAGGACGAGCAGCGTGGTGGCGTCGAGGTCTGGCATGGTGCGGAACGTTTTTGGGTGGGCCGGCGACGCGGCGGGGGGCTCGGCGATCAGGCGCTCAGACGTGCTCTCGCTCGAGGGCGGCGTCGGGATCGTGCTCGGGCTCGACGCCCGCCGGGGTGAGCCGCGGGAACTGGATGGCGGCGGCGTCGCTCGCGGGCAGCTCGCGATCGACCACGCGGGGCAGCACCGACTCGCGGAGCGACTGCCAGGCGGCGGCGTCGAGCCGGCCGGTCCGGGCGAAGGCCTGGAGCACGAATACGAGCGCCACCGCCGCCTCGCAGGCGGCCACGGTGAGCACGAAGATCACGAGCACGTGGCCGCCCCAGTCGCCGTGATGCCGGCTCCAGGAGACGAGCGACACCGAGACCCCTTGCAGCATCAGTTCCGCCGAGAGGAACATCACGATCAGGTTGCGGCGGGCCAGGATCCCGACCAGGCCGAGCGCGAAGAGCATCGCGCCGACGACCAAGCCATTGAGGACGAGCGGGGAGGGCATCATGCGCCGGCCCTCCGCGGCTGGGCTTCGAGCCGCTCCTCGGGGGGCGTGCGGGAGACGATCGCGATCGAGCCGACCAGGGCGACGAGCAGGAGCACGCCCGCGGCCTCGACGGCCAGGAGGTGCCTGCCGAAGAGTTCACCGCCGAGCCGGGCGACGTGGTCGGCCGCGAGCGGATCACCCAGGGCCGGAGGCTCGGGGGCGACCGGGGCCTGGCCCCCGAGCGCCGCCGCCTTCGAGGGCACGGCACAGCACTCGCCCGGACCGGCCGACAGGCGGCCGATGAACAGGGTCAACAGGCCCAGCAGCACCGCCCCCGCGACGGCCGAGAGCAGGGGCTCGTTGGAGACGCGGTCGTAGGGGGCCATGCCGGTCGGCTGGGCGAGCATCAGCACGAACAGGAACATGACGAGGATCGCCCCGGCGTAGACGACGATCGTGGCCACTCCCAGGAACTGTGCCCCGAGCACGAGCAGCACGCCGGCCACGCCGGCCAGGGCGAGCGCGAACCAGATCGCCGAGTAGACGGGTGATCGCGTCACGACCGTGGCCGCGCCCCCGATCACCGCGACGAGCGCGACGACGAGGAAGGTCGCCTCCTCCCCCACGCCCCCGAGCCGCTGGCCCGTGGCGACGAAGAGCGCGAGTGCGATCGCACCCAGCAGCATGCCGAACCGCCGGGCCGCGCGTTCGCGGGCACCGCTCTCGCCGCGGGGCAGAAGCAGCCACAGGCTCGCCGCCGCGCAGCCGACGGCCACGGCCAGCAGGCTGCCGGTGGTGGAGAGGCCGCCGTCCGGGGTCACAGCGTGCCTCCCAGCGATGCCGACTTCATCGGCTCGGCGTCCTTCGTCTGGTCGTAGACGCTCAGCAGCTTCTCCTTGTCGAAGATCATCTCCTCGCGGCTCTTGCCGGTGAGGTCGAGGAGGCTCGTGAGTTCGATCGCGTCGACCGGGCAGGCTTCCTCGCACATCCCGCAGAAGATGCACCGCAGTTCGTCGATCTGGAAGGCCTCGGGGTATTTCTCGCGGTCTGGCCAGGGGCTCTCGGCCGCCACGATGTCGATGCAATGGGCCGGGCAGGCGGTGGCGCAGAGGAAGCAGGCGACGCACTTCACCCGCCCCTCTTCGTCGCGGTTGAGCCGGTGGACACCCCGGTAGATGAGCGGGTTGCCCACCGTCGGCCGCTGCTCGGGGAAGCTCACGGTCACCTTCGGGCTGACGAGGTGCCGCGCGGTCGTGGTGAGGCCCTGGACGAAGAGCGGCAGGTAGAGCCGCTCAGCGAGGACCAGCGGCTTCTCCTCGAGCCAGGTGATAGACGGGTCGGTCGGTTTCATGTCAGATCCCTCGCAGAGGTCTCATGCGACGAGCAGAAGGGCTTGCCGCGAGGCGTTGCCCATGCCGATCGAGCGGCGTAGGAAACCGAGCGCAGCCCGGAGGGCGAAAGCGAGGTTTCCTCCGAGCGACTGGAGGGCAGGATGCCCGAAGGGAGCGTCCGGCGAGACGGCATGGGCAACGCCGAGCTATGCGATTTGCGTCCCGGCTGCATCTCAGACCTCCACCAGTTCGTGCTCGACGTCGAGGGGGCCGTGGGTGCGGATCGGCGTATTGTCGGTGCCCGAGGGGGTGAGCAGGCCGGCGGCGATCCAGCCCAGGAAGAACACGCCCCAGGGGATGAGCACCGCCACCCAGCCGGCCGTGGTGGCGCCCAGGGCCTCGACCAACTGCGGGCGGAACTCCTCGACCGCGGCCACGGTCACGAGGTTCGCGAGGCCCAGGGGCAGCATCACCTTCCAGGCCAGGTTCATCAGCTGGTCGAACCGGAACCGCGGCCAGCTCCAGCGGACGAGCATGAAGAACAGGATCACGCCGAAGATCTTGCCGCTGAGCACGAGGAACCGCAGCAGCGCCCCGAGCCAGGTCACCTCCTGCCCCGAGCCGGTGACGCCCCAGAGATGCCAGCCGCCCAGGAACATGATCACGATCAGGAACGCCGCCGTGACCATGTGGAGGAACTCGGACACGAGGAACAGCAGCAGCTTGATCCCCGAGTATTCGGTGTGATAGCCCCCCACGAGTTCCTGCTCGGCCTCGGGCAGGTCGAAGGGCAGCCGGGCCGCTTCCGCGAAGGCGGCCACGAGGAACACCACGAAGCCCAGCGGCTGGGCGAAGGCGTACCAGGTGCCGGTCTCCGCCTGGGCGTTGATGATCGTGTCGAGCTTCAGCGAGCCGGCCGCGAGCACGACGCCCAAGAGGCCGAGGCCCAGCGGGATCTCGTAGGCCACCAGCTGGGCGCTGCTCCGCAGGCCTCCGAGGAAACCGTACTTGTTGTTGCTCGCCCAGCCGCCGAGCAGCACGCCGTAGACGGCGATGCTCGAGAGCGCGAACACCCAGAGCACGCCCACGTCGAGGGCCGGTGCGACCAGGAACGGCACCGGATCGGGCAGGCCCGGGATGCCGAGCGGGGGCAGCACGCTGCCGAACGGGATCGCCGCGAAGATCGCCAGCGACGCGGCCAGGAGCACGAGCGGCGCGGCGGCATAGAGCACCTTGTCGACGTGGCTGGGCGTGAAGTCCTCCTTGAGGATGATCTTGAGGCCGTCGGCCAGCGGCTGACCCAGGCCGAAGAGCCGGATCTTGGTGAGCGGGATGCCGACCCGGTTGGGACCCTTGCGGTCCTGCACCCACGCGGCCATCCACCGCTCCACGAGCACGAGGTAGGCCGCCGCCGTCATCAGGCCGCCGACGAGCAGGCCGATCTTGACGAGCGCCGCGATCGTGGTGGGGGACGGGAGCCACTCGCTCATGCCAGCTGCCTCACACGAAGATCGATGCCGGTCGGCGGGATGTCGTCGCCGAGCGCGGCGAAGGCGGCCGACTGCTCCGCCAGCCCGCGGCGGACGGCGGCGGGGTCGTAGAGGCCGCGGCGGCCGAGCATGTTCCAGAACAGGCGGCCCTCGGGCCAGACGCCGGCCGGCGGCCGGATGGCCTGCCGGAAGCTCTGGGCGCGATGGGCCACGTTCACCCAGGTGCCCGCCCGCTCGGCGAAGCCGGCCGCGGGCAGCCGCCACGTGGCGTGGGCCGAGAGCGGCGAGTCGAAGAGATCCTGCACCACGAGGCAGCGCAGGCCGGCGAAGGCCTTGGCCCGCGCCTCGTCGATCCAGGCCGCGGGATAGCCCGCCGTGATCCAGGCCGCGTCGGCGCGGCCGGCGGCGACGTGGGCGACGAGATCGTCCCAGGTCTTGCCGCCGGCGCCGAAGGCGGCGAGCACCTCCTCGACGCCCCTGCGGTTGGGGCACTTTTCGCCGCGGATCGTGAAGCCGCCGGGGAAGGTCTCGTCGTCACCGGCGACCGGCACGTGGCCCAAGGCCAGGAAGGCGCTCGAGTCGATGGAGCGGGCCACCTCGCAGAGCATCCAGGCCTCCTCGACCGTGAGCATCGGCGAGACCGCCACCGCGAGGCGGCCGGCCGCGGCGAGGTCGGCCCGCAGGCCCGTGACCACGTCGGCCCACTCGACGGGCTGGAAGGCCGTGGCCGCGTGGCCGTTGCCGGCATGGCCCGCGGCGGCCCGCCGGCCGGCGGCCAGGATGCGGGCGTCGTCGTGGAGGTGGTGCCAGCCGTAGCGGCCCTCGTCGCAGATCCACCACGTGTTGACGTGGGGATTCTCGCGGGGCTTGAGCCGGTAGACCGTGTCCTGGTTGTGCTCGGTATAGATCGAGCAGCCGGCGGAGCAGCCGCCGCAGACGTTGGCCTCCCGCTTCAGGAACCAGACCCGCTGCTGGTAGAGGAAGTCCTTGTCGCCCAGCGCCCCCACCGGGCAGAGGTCGACGACGTTGCCGGCGAGCTTGTTGTCGAGCGGGAAGCCGGGGAAGACGTCGATCTCCTCCTTGGCGCCGCGGCTGGTCACCATCAGCTCGCCCGTGCCGCTGACTTCGCGGGTGAACCGCACGCACCGCGTGCACATGATGCAGCGGTCGACGAACAGCGTGACCGTCGGGCCGACGTCCCGCTTGCGGCTGGTGAAGGGATGGATGTCGGCCCGCCGTTCGGCCTGGCCGTGCTCGAAGTGGTAGTCCTGGAGCAGGCACTCACCCGCCTTGTCGCAGATCGGGCAGTCGATCGGGTGGTCGATGAGCAGCGCCTCCTCGACCCGGGCCCGGCTCTCCCGCACCTTCTCGCTCTCGGTGACGATCACCGTGCCGTCCTTCGCCGGCGTCTGGCAGCCGGGCACGAGCTTGGGCACCATCGTGACCTTGCCGGTGGCCGCGTCGCGCTGGCCCGTCTCGATCAGGCACATCCGGCAGCTGGCCACGACCGACAGGCCCGGGTGCCAGCAGTAGTGCGGGATCTCCTTGCCGGCGCGCCGCGCGGCCTCGATGCAGTTGAGCCGCTCGTCGGCCCCGATCTCGATCTCTTGTCCGTCGACGATGACGACCGGCATCAGTGGGCTCCCACGATCTCGAGGGCGGGCACGGGGTCGGTCACCATCCAGCCGCCGGGGTTCGTCCGCTTGATGTAGTCCTCGAACTCGCCGCGGAACTTGTTGATCGCGTTCTTGATCGGCCAGGCGGCGCCGTCGGCCAGGCCGCAGATCGTGGAGCCGGGCATCATGCCCATCGTGTTGCCCAACTCCAGCAGGATGTCGAGGTCCTTGAGCCGCCCCTTGCCCGCCCGGATCCGCTCGAGCATCCGCAGGCTCCAGCTCGTGCCCTCGCGGCAGGGCGTGCACTGGCCGCACGACTCGTGGGCGAAGAACCGGCAGGAGTTGTGGAGGAAGTCGACGATGCTCGTCTGGTCGTCGATGACCACGACCGCCGCGGTGCCCAGGCCCAGGCAGCCGACGCGGCCCGGGCCGGCGAAGTCGAGCGGCGTATCGAACTCGGCCTCCGTGAAGAGCCCCATCGAGATCCCGCCGGGGATCGCGGCCTTGGCCTTGCGGCCCTTCCAGACGCCGCCGCCGTAGTGGTCGACGAGTTCGCGGAGCGTGATGCCGAGCGGCGCCTCGTAGCAGCCGGGCTTCTCGACGTGGCCCGAGAGGCAGTAGAGCTTGGGGCCGTAGGAGCCGGGGTCGCGCGGGTTGTTCGGGTCGGCCGGCACGCCGACCGACTTGAACCACTCGACGCCGCGGCGGGCGATCTGGGCGACGCAGGCCATCGTCTCGACGTTGTTGACGACCGTCGGCTTCTTGAACACGCCCTCGATGGCCGGGAAGGGGGGCTTGATCCGCGGCCAGGCCCGCTTCCCCTCGAGGCTCTCGATCAGCCCCGTCTCCTCGCCGCAGATGTAGGCGGCGGCGCCGCGGTGGAGGTAGACGTCGAGCGAGAAGCCGCTGCCGAGGATGTTCTTGCCCAGCAGGCCGGCCGCATAGCACTCGTCGATGGCGGCCTGGAGCCGGTGCCAGGAACGAGGATACTCGTAGCGCAGGTAGATGTAGGCCGTGGTGGCCCGGGTGGCGAACGAGGAGATGATGATCCCCTCGATCACCTGATGGGGATCGTCCTCCATCAGGATCCGGTTGTTGAACGTGCCCGGCTCGCTCTCGTCGGCGTTGACGCAGAGGTAGATCGGCCCCGGGTGATCCTTGGGGAGGAAGGTCCACTTGAGGCCCGTCGAGAAGCCGGCGCCCCCGCGGCCCCGCAGGCCCGAGGACTTCACCATCTCCACCACCTCGGTCGGCTGCTTTTCCTTGAGCAGCTTCTCGAGCGGCGCGTAGCCGCCGCGGGCGCGGTAGCTGGCGAGCGTGTGGCCGTCGGGCACTCCGACCGCCTCGAGCAGGACGGGCTTGAAGGGAGTCATCTCAGGTGGCCCTCGCGCGTGGCTTCTTGAGCTCGGCCTCGGCGGCCTCGGGCGTCATGTTCTTGAGCAGGTCGTCGTTGGCCAGGATGCAGGGGGCGAAGTCGCAGGCGCCGAGGCACTCGGCCGGCTCGATCGTCAGTTCGCCGTCGGGCGTGGTGCCGTAGGGAGCGATCCCGTGGGCGTGGCAGAGCTTCTCGAGCAGCTCGTCGCCGCCGCGGAGCGCGCAGGAAATCGACCGGCAGACGAAGGCCCGCACCTTGCCGTGCGGCTTCTCCTGGTGGAAGAACTGGTAGAAGGTGAGCGTGTCCTGCACCTCGGCCGGCGGCAGGCCCAGCACCGCGGCGATGTCGACCACGGCGTCGAGGGGCACGTGCCGCAGCTCGCGATTGACGATGTGCAGGGCCGGCAGCACGAGCGCCCGCCGATTCGGGTAGCGAGGCGCGAGCGCCTCGATCTCGGCCACCATCGCCTCGGTGATCACGCGGCGTCCCTGGGCGATCATCGGTCGGCCTCCGCGCGCTTTGTGTGGTGGCCCGGACGGGACTGCCCATGCCCTCTCGCTGGACGTTCGCTGCGGCCCTCCAGGCCTCCGCTCACTGCGTGTCCGCTGCGCTCCGCCATCCATGGCTCCGCTTGCTTCCACAGCCCGCTCGAGGGCACGGGCAGCCCCGTCCTCGTTGGACTGCGAGGGGTTGCCCATGCCGATCGAGCGGCGTAGGAAACCGAGCGCAGCAAGGATTGCGGAGTGAGGTTTCCTCCGAGCGACCGGAGGGCAGGATGCCCGCAGGGAGCGTCCGGCGAGACGGCACGGGCAACCCCGAGCCTGCGTGACCCAAGGCGACGTCCCGCGTGATCCGGTCACGGCGTGACCGGACTCCTGGGCGGAGCCGCGAAACCTACAAGGCCAGGCTCTCCTCCGCGAACACCTGGCGGCTCTCGTAGGCATGGAACAGCCGCGAGACCCGCTGCGAGATCATCTGGAGGAACAGGCCGCGAAACTCGTTCTCGGAGAGGTCGGTGGCCGGGACCGCGTTGTTGGTCGGGAAGGCGAAGTCGTCGAACCGCTTCTGGAACACCACCTTCTTCTCGGCGACGTCGAAGACCTTGACGTGCATCGTGGCCCGGCCCCGATAGAGCGTGGATCCTTCGTGCAGGCGGAACTCCTCGAGGTCGATGCCCACCACGTAGTCGGTGTCGAGGGCCTCGCCCACGGCCTGGTAGTCGGTCCAGGCGTTCTCGTCGATCCAGCGGGCCACCTCGTGCTGGCCGACGACCGTCGCCCGGCTCACGTTGTCCTCGATCTGACCCTCCACCAGGGAGGCGAGCGCCCGCGCGGAGCCGGCGTCCGAGAACTCCAGTTCGATGATCGGCCGGCAGACAACCGCCAGCTTCTTTCCCTTGAGGCCATTGAACTCCGCAGGCACGTCATTCGGCTGGACGAGGTAGGCGACCGTCAACAGCGTCGAACAGCCCGTCAGCAGCGGCAACGGTAGCAGGGCCAGGAGGGCGAGCCGATGGAGGCGTGCGGACATTGGCGAGGGTCCTCGGGCCGGGGGTGCGGACGGCCGGGAGGCTAGCGAGGCGGGGAGGGCCGCTCAATGCCGCTTGCTGCGGGCGGTCGGGAGCCGGTCATGGCAGAATGCGGCTGCTGGAGCCCCCCATGTCCTCGACCTCACCCAGTTCCGCAGCCAGTCGCGCCGTGACCGGCTTTCTCGAGGCCCTGGCGGCCGGGCTGCCCGCAACGCATGGCTGGGCGTTTCCCAGCCTGGTCGGTGTGTCCGGGGGGGCTGACAGCGTGGCGTTGCTGCTCGGTCTCGTGCGGCTCGCGCCCGCCGAGGCCGTCGCCCGGCTGGTGGTCGCCCATGCCGACCACGGCCTGCGGGCCGACTCGGCGGCCGACTGCGAGTTCGTCCGGGAGCTGGCCGCGGGGTGCGGGCTGGGGTTCGTGACGCGGCGGCTCGAGGTGAGCGGCCACGGAGGCGGAGAGGGGCTCGAGGCCCAGGCCCGGCGGCTCAGGTACGCGTTTCTGGCCGAGGCGGCCCACGCGTGCGGCGCCCGCCACGTGCTCGTGGCCCACACGGCCGACGATCAGGCCGAGACGGTCCTGCATCGCATCCTGCGGGGCACGGGCCTGGCCGGCCTCGCGGGCATGCGCCGATCCCGACGACTGGCCGACGGGGTCGCGCTCCTGCGGCCGCTCCTGCACGTGCCGCGGGCACAGGCCCGGGGTTTTCTGGAGGCGGTGGGGCAGGGCTGGCGGGAGGACGCCACGAACCACGATTCGACCCGGGCCCGAAACTTCCTCCGGCACGAGGTGCTGCCGCGGTGCACGGCGGGACCATATCCGGCCGCCGCTGAATCGCTCGTGCGGCTCGCCGGCCAGGCCGCGGCGTCGGCCGACGCGCTGGCGAGCGCCGCCGAGCACCTGCTCGCGGCCCACGGTCGTCGCGACGGGGACGGCACCGTGGTGCTGGAGATCCGTGGCCTGCGGACGCTCCATCCCCACCTGCGGGCCGAAGTGTTCGTGGCGCTGTGGCGCCGCGAGGGCTGGCCCTGCCGCGACATGACCGCGGCCCACTACCGCCGGCTCGGTGAGCTGGCGGAGGACGAGTCGCCCACGACGGCGGCTGCCATCGACTTTCCCGGGGGTGTGCGGGTCGGCGTCGGGCCGACCCATCTCGTCCTTCGTGCGCCGGGGCTTCAGCGGCCCATGTCGACCCGCTTGTAGCCCCCGATCGCCGCGAAGTAGAGCAGCAGCCCCAGGTAGATGGCGGCCATCGTCGCCGGGATCCAGGCATCGGCCTTCAGGGTCTCGCGATCACCCTGCTGGTCGGCCTCGACGGCCGCCTTTTGGTCGGCGGTGGCGTCGGCCCCCGCCTTGCGGGCCGTCGCGACCTTCGCCCCGTCGAGCCCGAAGACCTCGCTGGCCGGCAGGTTCAGGAACCGGCTCGGCGTCTCGGACTTGTACTGCTCGTAGATGGCCGCATCGGCGGTCTTGAGCGCCTCGCCGGCGAAGCGGTCCTTGCAGTAGCCGAGGCCGGGGCCGCCGATCAGGCCCGCGGAGAGCATCCCGATGCCGCCCATGATCGACATCGCCACGGCGCCGGTCTGCGGGAAGCGGTCGCCGACCACGGCGAGCATCGTCGGCCAGAAGAACGTCTTGCCGATGGCGTAGATCCCCAGTGCCGCCAGGGCCGCCGGGAACGTGTCCATGCCGCTGGCGAACCGCAGGCCGACGAAGGCCAGGATCGACGACACCAGGAGCAGGCCGATCGGGGAGAGGCCGATCTTGGTCTCGATGAAGTGGGCACAGAAGCGGAGGCCGAACATGATCACCGACGTCCAGATGAACAGCCACTTGCCCTGCTCGGAGGTGAACAGGTTGCCGGTGATGTTCTGGATCCAGCTGTCGGTGCCGAGCTCCACGGCCCCCACGAGGGCATGGGTCAGGAACAGCACGAACAGCAGGAGCGAGCCGACGGAGAATCTGGTCATCGCCGCGACCGCGAGCAGCAGTCCGCCGCCGATGGCATAGCCGGCGACCGCGGCCTGCTCGGGGATGAAGTTCTTGAGGATGTCACCGAAGAACAGGGCCAGGAGGAAGCAGGCCACCGCCGCCCCGAGGATGCCCACGTCGCGGAACATGTCGACGAAGCTCGCCCCCTTGGCGGCCGCCTCGGAGCGGGGGAACTGCTGGCCGAGGAACATCAGCGCGTAGATCGCGGTCGGCACGAGGTACAGGGCGAGCTGGTACTTCCAGTCGATCTGCAGCCGGTCGTCGAGGTACCAGCCGGCCACGGTGCCCAGGATCATGCCGGCCGGCCAGCTGGCGTGGAGGATGTTGAGGTAGTGCGTGCGGTTGTTGGGAAACACGGTCGCCACCAGCGGGTTGGCCACCGCCTCGAGCGTGCCGTTGGCGAAGGCGAAGATGAACGAGCCCCAGAAGAGCAGCTGGTAGGCCGTGCCGGCCGAGCCGGCGCTGAAGGTCACGAGGGCCGAGAGCACGTGGCCCAGGAAGGCGAGGGCCACGAGTTTTCCGTAGCCGATGCGGTCGACGATCACCCCGCCGATGATGATGCCGAAGCAGAAGCCGGTCAGGCCGGCGCCGGTGATCTGCCCCACCTCGAGCGCCGTGAACTGAAACTGCTCCCGCCAGTTGTCGAGGATGCCCCCGCGGATCGCGAACCCGACGCCGGCGGCGAGGATCGCCATGAACCCGGCCCACAGCAGTCGGTGGGCGTTGGGGTAGGCTCCGGCGAGGTCGTCGTTGGCGTGGCTCGGTCGGGCGGCTGCCATCGGGAATCCTTTCGTGGGGTGCGGGGAACGGAGAAGGCGGGAGGACGGACTCGGGCGGCCGCCATGGCTCCCCCGATCGGTGAGGCGCTGAAAAGTGGCGAGACTATAGCAGTCGGCGGGGCATGGAGAAACGGCGGGGTTCAGCCCGAGGCTTCCCGGGGGCGGCGCGGCTTGACCCCATTCGTGGGGCGGTCCTACCTTTTCGCCCCCGCCGGGCCGTCGGCCGGCGACCGCGGGTCGTCCACGGTCGCGGCAGACCGTCTGCGCCGACCGGAAGCTGCGTCCTGCCGTGAAGCCGCTCGCCGACATCCTCTGGACCCTCGTGCGCTGGACGCTGCCGCTCACGGTGGCGGCGGTGATCGTGGCCGTCGCGCTGGGATCGCACCGGGTGGGCGAGGAGGTCCGCCGGCGGGTCGAGGCACGCCTCCGGGAGCGGTTTCCGGAACTCGCCGTCGCCGTGCGGTCGGCCAGTCTCGTGGAGGGCGAGGGCATCATCGTCCGGGGCCTGTCGCTCGGGCTCGGCAGCGGTGAGCTGCTCTCCGTCGAGGAGATTCATCTGGCCTGCGGCACGACCCTCTCCGAACTGATGGCCGGCGAGCCGCGGATCACGGCGATCCGGCTGCGACGGCCGGTCATGCAGGCCCGGCGCGGAGCCGACGGCCACTGGAACGTCGCCGCGCTGCTCGCCGCCCGTGGCGGCGCGCCAGCCCTGCCGGTCGACGTCGAGGATGCCATGCTCGTGGTCGAGGATGCGGCGGCGGGGCGACGACTCCTGTTGAGGAACATCGGCATCGAGCTGCGGCCCGCGGTCGAGCCCGACGGCGCGGCCCGCACGGCGATCCGCGGGCAGGTCGGCGGCGACCTCTTCGATCGGGCCGACTTCGAAGGCCAGCTCGATCCCGACGGCGGCTTCAGGGTCGGCGGGCACGTCGCCGCGATCGAGCTCTCCCCCCGGCTCCAGAGCCTGCTGCCCACCGCGGCGCCGCTGGCCGAGCAGCTCGTGGGCCTGCGGGGGCGCGTCGATCTCGACTGGTCGGCCGACGGATCGCTGACGGCGATCGAGGCGGCCACGTTCTCGGCGTCGGGGGCGATCGAAGGCGGACACTTCGAGCATGCGTCGCTGCCGCAGGCCGTGAGCGACATCTCGGCGACCTTCACGGCCGACCGCTCCGGCATCGTCTGCCAGCGACTCGAGGGGCACTCCGGCTCGACGCTCCTGCGGGCGTCCGGCCGCACGGCCGGCTGGGGCGCGGGCACCGACTTCGACTTTCTGCTCGAGGCCGAGCGGCTGCTCGTCGGGCGTCACTGGGAGCCCTTCCTGCCCGCCTCGCTCGCCTCGCAGTGGAGCAAGCTCCTCCCGGCGGGCGAGGTCGACGTGCGGGCCCGGGTGGTCCGCCGCGCGGGGCAGGTGGCCCCCGAGCTGTCGCTGCGGTGCCGCAACGTCTCGCTCACCTACTACCGGTTTCCCTACCGCGTCGATCGCACCGTCGGCACCGTGACGTACGCCGGGGGCACCGTGGCGATGCATCTCACCGGGCTGGCGGGCGGCCATCCGGTGCACGTCGAGGGCTCGCTCGACGCGTCCGCTCCGGGCGTCCCGGGGCGGCTCGAGGTCCGGGGCGAGGGCATGCGGATCGACGAAGCCCTGCTCGACGCCCTGCCGGCCCGCAACGCCGACATCGTCCGCAAGCTGCGGGCCACCGGCACCTTCGACTTCGCCTTCCGCCATGAGCGCGACCCGAAGTTCGAGCGGGGCTTCGCCAACACGCTCGCCCTCCGTCTCACCCGCTGCACCATGGCCTACGCCGGCTTTCCCTACCCGCTCTCGAACGTGGGGGGCACGATCCGGATGGAGGGGCAGCGCTGGACGATCCGCGACGTGACGGGGACGAACGACACCGGGCTCGTGCGGTGCAGCGGCACGCTCGAGCCGCAGGGCGCCTCCGGCGGCGAGCTCACGCTGCACCTGACCGGCACCGGGGTGGTGCTCGAGCCGGAGCTGCGGGATGCCCTGCCACCGGGCATGCGGCGCATCTGGGACGACGTCGATCCGCGGGGCACCGCGCAGTTCGCCGCCCGCGTGCGGCACCTGGTCGGCGAGCGTCAGACCGACGTGGAGCTCGAGGCCACGCCCGTGGGCGACACCGTGTCGATCGAGCCGTCCTGGTTCCCCTACCGCCTCGAGCAGCTCCGCGGGCGGCTCTCGTGGAGCAACGGCCGGCTGCGGTTCGAGGGCGTCCGCGGCGTCCATGCCCGCACGACCGTGTCGACGGAAGGCAGCTGCCGGTTCACGCCCGACGGCGGCTGGCATGTCTCCTTCGAGCGGCTGACGGCCGACCGCTTCCGCGCCGACCACGACGTGCTCCGGGCGCTGCCCGCCGGCTTGCAGCAGGCGGTGGCCGGCGTGCGGCTCAAGGGCCTGCTGTCGGTCGACGGCGCCATCGACATCTACTCCACGGCACCCCGCGAGGTGGCGCTGCCCGGCGGCCGGACGGACCTCGTGCCCGGTCCGGCCGCAGCCGCCTGGGACATGCAGCTCGACATGGAGCAGGCCACGCTCGACGTGGGCGTGCCGCTGGAGCACGTGCATGGCGGCGTCCGGCTGCGGGGCACGAGCGACGGCCGGGCCTGGCGGTCGTTCGGCGAGGTGCAGATCGACAGCGCCATCTGGCGCGGCCTGCAGCTGACGGCCATCCGTGGACCGCTGCTGATCGACCCGGCCGGCGCCCGGTTCGGCGGCCCGGCCACGGTGCCCGGTGAATCGGCCGGTCCGCGCCGGCTCACCGCGCAGCTCTGCGGCGGCACCGTGCAGATGGATGGCAGCGTGGCCGCCGGAGATGCCGGCAGGTTCACGGTCGCCCTGGCTCTCGATGACGCCGACCTCGGCAGGCTCGGTGGCGATCTGGTGGGCGGGCCGACCGCCTCCCGCGGCCGGCTGCACGGCGCCGTCGAGGTGAGCGGCTCGCGGTCCGGCACCCACTCCCTCTCGGGCCGCGGCCAACTGCGGCTGCGGGAAGCCGACCTCTACGAGCTGCCCGTGATCGTGGCCCTGCTCAAGATCCTCCGCGTCAAGGCGCCCGACCGGACCGCCTTCGAGAGCGGACTGGTCGATTTCCGGATCGAGGGCCCGCGGGCCTATCTCGACACGATCGAGCTCTCCGGCACCGCGATCAGCCTCGTGGGCGCCGGCGAGATCGATCTCGATTCCAACATCCAACTCACCTTCCGACCCATCATGGGCGAGTCGGAGACGCAGCTGCCGGCGATGAAGCGGCTGCTCGGCGGGGCGAGCGGCCAGTTCCTGTTGGTGCACGTCGCCGGCACGCTCGCCGAGCCCGTCACCTCGACGGAGGCCTTCCCGACCCTGGCGGCGGCCGTCCAGCAGTTGCAGGCGCAGCGGTCGTCTCCCGCGGCGGCCCGGGCCGCCATGCGAACGGAGCCGCCACGATGACGCGGGGCCGCTTTGGTAGAGTGGGCAAGCGGCGCGGCCGGGCAGTCGCGGCCGCCACCGGTCGAGGGATGAAACGACGATGAAGTTCGTGAAGATGCACGGCGCCGCCAACGACTACGTGTACGTCGACTGCTTCGCCGAGCGGGCGCCGGCCGACCCGGCGGCCCTGGCCCCGCTGGTCTCCGACCGGCATCGCGGCATCGGCGGCGACGGCCTGATCCTCGTCATGCCGTCGACCCGGGCGGCGGCGCGGATGCGGATGTTCAATGCCGACGGCAGCGAGGCGGAGATGTGCGGCAACGGCGTGCGGTGCGTGGCCCACCTGGTGGTGGCCCGCGGCCACGCGCCCGCCGGTCCGGTCACGATCGAGACCGGCCGCGGCGTGCTCACCGTCGTGGTGCGGCCCACCGGCCCGCGGAGCTCGCAGGTGCGGGTCGACATGGGCGCGCCGCTGCTCGAGGCCGCCGACATCCCGGTCACGGGCTGCGGCCCGGGGCGGGTCGTCGAGGTCGCGTGCCCGGCCCTCGGCGGGGAGGAGCCGTGGTGGCGGGAGTGCGGCCTCGACCCGCGGATGACCTGCGTCTCGATGGGCAATCCCCACGCGGTTCTCTACTGCCATGACGTGGAGCGGGTGCCGCTCGAGACGGTCGGCCCGCGGGTCGAGCGGCATCCGTCGTTTCCCCGGCGGGTCAACGTCCACTTCGTGCAGGTGCTCAGTCCCGACCACGTGCGGATGCGCACGTGGGAGCGGGGCAGCGGCATCACGCTGGCCTGCGGCACCGGCGCCGCGGCGGTCTGCGTGGCCGGCGTGCTGACGGGCCGCACGGCGCCGCGGCTGGCCGCCGACCTGCCGGGAGGCCGACTCGAACTGGAGTGGCCCGGCACCGGCTCGGTGTTCATGACCGGCCCCGCCGAGGAAGTCTTCGAGGGCACCTGGTACGGAAGCTGACGGGCCGACGACGGCCCGGTGAGAGTTCCAAGGAAGGACGCAGCGCGGTGAATCCCACGACTCCCTTTTCGATCGGCGCCTGGTCGCTCGTCTCGACCGCCGTGATCCGCCAATGGATGGGCACGCTCGACTACAAGGTCGAGTTCGGCGATCCGGAGGTCGATCCGGTGCACCCGCGCTATTCAGGCGCGAAGATCTACGTCTTCTGGCACGAGAACATTCTCATGCCGCTCCACCTCCGCGGCCACTCCAACATCGCGATGCTGCTCTCCCGGCACGCCGACGCGAACATCCTCGATCGCGTGGCGCGGATGATGGGCTTCGGCGTCGTCCGCGGCAGCACGTTCCGGGGCGGCTCGACCGCGCTGCGGGAACTCGCCGAGCGGGCCGCCTCCGGCAACCTCACGATCACGCCCGACGGTCCCCGTGGCCCCAGGCGCCGGCTGGCCCCCGGCTGCGTCTTCCTGGCGAGCACGCTCGGGATCCCGATCGTCGCGATGGGGCTCGGCTACGCCCGCCCGTGGCGACTCGGCACGTGGGACCGGTTTGCGATCCCGCGTCCCTTCTCGCGGGCCCGCGGCATCGTGAGCCGCGCGATCCACGTCCCGCCCGACCTCGACCGCGACGGAATCGAGCACCACCGACAGGGCGTCGAGGTCCTCCTCTCGCACCTCTCCGACGAGGCCGAGGCCTGGGCCACCGCCGGCACCAGGCGGCCGCGGCAGCAGGCCGTGTTCAGGGAGCCGTCTCGGGTGGCCTTCCGGATGGCGGCCCAACGGGGCGATCCGGGGGTGCCGCTCGACGAGGAACTCTCCCGGCACGGCCTCGGCGGCGAGTCGCGGGCGGCTGCGTGACGCCCGCCGGGCCACGAGGGCTGACGCTGCGCAGTGGTTCAGCGGTCGGCCGCTTCGAGCCGCTGCTCGAGCGTGTCGAGGCGGGCGCGGAGCCGACGGATCTCGTCCCGCAGGCTCGCGGTGTCGGGCTCGGCGGCGATGGGGCGTCGCGCCGTCGCCGGCGTGGGCTGCGGTTGCAGTGCGGGCACATCCGTCACCGTCGGTTGGCTGCCGCCCACGAGTGCCTCTTCGAGCGGTTGCTCGAGCGTCTGCAGCACGACATCCGCCCGTCGCGGCGTGCCGCCGGGCAGCACGTACTCCAGCGGCACCGGCCGGCCGACCGGCCCGGCGGTGACGAGCCGCGTCAGTTCGTCCGGCGAGCGCACGGGGCGGTTGTCGATCGCCACGATCACGCTGCCCGGCGGGACGCCCGCCTTGGACGCGGGCAGATCCCCGACCACGCCGATCACATACGCGCCACTGGCCTCGGGAAGCCGGAAGCGGGCCTGCAGCGAGGGATCGATCGGCACCGTTCGCACCCCGAGCGCCGTGCGGCCACGCATGGCATCGCGCGACATGGCGGACGGAGCCGGCTCGGCCGGCTCGAACACGGCGGCGTCGGCCGGCGGCGCGGCATATCGGCCGGGCGTCACCGGCCGATCCGGAGCGGCCGCGAAGGCCGGTGCGGCAGCGACCGCGGGTGGCGTGGTGAAGGCGGGTGGCGTCACGGCTGCCGGCGGAGCTGCGACGGCCGGCGGCACCGTGGCTGCGGGCGGGGTGGCGACCACCTGTGGGGCGGTGACGGCCGGCTGCGCGGGCATCACGGGCGGGGCTGCGGCGACGTCCGGCACGGCCGCCGGGAGGGAGAACTGTGGTGCGGGCAGCGGCTGGGTTGGCGGAGCCTGCGCGTTCACCGCCGTGGTGAGCGGCGCTGCCGCGAGAGGTGCCTGTGCCCCGCCCTCGGTGGCATTGGCAGCCAGGGCCTGCCGGGCGACCGACGGTGCGTCGGCGCCGGCCCAGCTGCGAGCGGCCGCTGGCCGGGGGATGGCCTCGAGGGCGACGTCGGAGACCTGCTCGCCCTTGGCGATCGCAAGTCGCACCTGCTGCCCGGGCGCGATGGCTGTGAGGGCCTGGGAAACGTCGTCGCTGGTCCGCAGCGGCAAGCCGTTGATCGCCCGCACCTCGTCGCCGGCCTGGATGCCGGCTGCAGCGGCCGGACCGTCGGCCGCCACCTCGGCGACCGCGAACCGTCCCGGGGTCGATGCCTCGGCCACGACGAGCCCGAGCCAGCCGTTGCCGGGCAGCACCTGCGGCGCCACGGCTTCCAGCCGACGCGGCCCGGCCGGCCCGTTCGGCAGGGTCCGGGGGCCATCGCCGGGGGCACGGTCGAATGGCAGGGCGATCGGTTCGCCGATCGAGATATCACCCGGCTGGAATGCCGGCGGATCGGTCGCAGGATCGGCCCCCCACGCGGCCGAGCAGGTGACGAGCGTGAGAGCCGCGCACACGAGGCTACCGATCGAAGCTCGCTGGCGCGTCGCCGTGGCGTCGTTCGACCCGCTCATCGCCGTCAACTCCTCGAGGTCGGCGGTCTGGCCGCAACTCGCCCGAGCAGTATACAGGCCATCTCAGGGCCTCAAGCGAACCGCGTTCGCCGGCCGAAAACGCCGCTGCACGGCGCACGCCACGTGAGAAAGCAGCAGTTTTTAGCGGCATCTGGCAGACGCGCGCCATCGTGCCCGGGATTCATCATGCTGGATCGCATGACCGCTTCACGAGCTTCGTGAGAGGTTTTCCGCAGCGTGTCGTCGTCGTTTGACAGCACTGCAAGCACTCCTATACTCGCGCCACTCGTCGACAACGACGGCGTCGCGATCGCGACATCGTCGCCTCGGACGGTGATGGAGTCCGTGAGGCCGAGCAGTCGGTCCGCACGGTGCGGAACAGGGAAGGATCCATGGGCAGAGCCGTCGCCTCCGCGGCAATCGGGTCAAGGTCGGCCGCCGAGAGCGTGCGGGCGTCCTTCCGAGAGCGGATCGGGGCGGAGCGGTTCGCCGTGTGGTTCGGCGAGGCCACGTGGCGTGACGCCGAGGACGGCCGGGGCGTCGTGATCCAGGCGGGCCGCGGCCTGACGCACGAGTGGCTCCGCCGCACCTTCCGGGCCGACGTCGAGGCGGCCGCCGAACTGGCCTGCGGCCGTGGGGTGACGGTGGCCTGGGAGCCGGCTGGCGTCGCCCCGGAGCCGGTGCGCGACGAGCCCGCCCCGACGGGCAGCCGGCCGGCGGGAGGCCCGCTCGCCGTCGTGCCGGCTTCCGAGGAACGGCCGCCGGCGGTGGCGCCCCAGCGGAGGCCCGGCCGCACCCTGGGCGACTTCGTCGTCGGCCAGAGCAATCGCATGGCCATGGCCGCGGTCGAGCTGGCCACGAGCCGGCCCGGCGAGATGTCACCTCTGGTCATCCACGGCCCCACGGGCGTCGGCAAGACCCACCTGCTCGAGGCCGTCTGCGCCCGGTTCCGCGAGCTGCGTCCCTCCGCGACCGCGATCTTTCTCGCCGCCGAGCAGTTCACCACCGGGTTCCTCCAGGCGCTCCACGGCTCCGGGCTGCCCGGCTTCCGCCGCACCTGCCGCTCCGCCGAGCTGCTCGTGATCGACGACCTGCAGTTCTTCGTGGGCAAGCGGGCGACGATCCAGGAACTGCAGCAGACGCTCGACGCCCTGCAGCGGCAGCGCTGCCAGATCGTGCTCGGCTGCGACCGGGAGCCGGAGTCGCTGACGGAGCTCGGCCCCGAACTGCTCACCCGCCTCAGGGGCGGCATGGCCGCCCGGCTGCTGCCGCCCGACTACGATGTGCGGCGGGGCATCGTGGCGGCGCTCTGCCGGGCCCGTGGGCTCGACGTGCCGGACGAGGTCGTCCACTACGTCGCCTCGCACATGACCCGGCACGCCCGCGAACTGCAGGGCGCGGTCAACCGGCTGGAAGCCACGAGCATGATGCTGGGCGTGCCGGTCGACCTCGGGCTGGCCGAGGAGGCGCTCGCGGATCTCGTGCGCGCCGGCGGCCGCAGCGTGCGGCTGGCCGACATCGAGCGGGCGGTGTGCCAGGCCTTCGGCATCGACCGGGGCGGCCTGCAGTCGGGGAGCCGGGCCCGCGCCGTGAACCACGGCCGGATGCTCGCCATGTATCTGGCCCGCAAGCACACCCACGCCGCCCTCGCCGAGATCAGCGGCTTCTTCGGCCGCCGCAGCCACTCGACGGTGATCACCGCGCAGAAAACGGTGACGGGCTGGCTCGCCGCCCGATCCCGCGTCGTGCTCGCCGAGACCTCGTGGGACGTCGAGGAGGCGATCCGCCGCGTCGAAGACATCCTCCGCGCGGGGTAGCACGGGCATCCTGCCTGCTGCATCCGAGGCGACGTCGAGCGTGATCCGGTCACGGCGTGACCGGACTCCTGGGCGTGACCTCCCGCGGTGAGCCCGTGCCGCTGGAGATCCAGATGCTGAGGAGTCGGGCGGGGGCACGCGCAGGAACCGAGGAGCTTTGCGGAGCACGCAGGTGGCGACTCGACTCAGGTAGGTACTCGCAAAGTCCGAAGGTTCCGAGCATGTCGCCGCCCGGCGAACCAATGCGGCATCCATCGTGTCATCTGCCACGCCATCGCCTTGGGTGGGGCGACGTCGATCTGCGGCACCCGAGGCGACGTCGGGCGTGATCCGGTCACGGCGTGACCGGACTCCTCGGCGTCAGGGCGCCGGCTACGGGCGATCGGCCTGTTCTTCGAGACTCGCCTTGTAGCGGACGCTCGACTGCGGGCCGCCGAAGCCGACCACGCGGCGGTCGATCGCCGTGCGGCGGCCCACGATCTGGCCGGCATCGACGTCGAAGCGGATCTCGCCGTTCCAGATCCGCTCGAGCAGCCGGGCCTCGAGCCGCGGATCGTCCACCGGCGTGAGCACGGTCGTGTCGACCGCGATCGTGGCCACGCCGTCGCGGACGTCCTCGAGTCGATACCGCAGCCGGGTGCGGACGGCCTTGCGCGGTCCGTTGGGCACCTCGACTACGACCTCGTCGGGCACCGTCCACTGGTGCCCGACCGCGATCGGCTCCTCGGGAAACGGAACGAGCACGAGGTCGCCCGTGGCGGCCGCGGGGCAGGGGCGGAGTTCGCGGCGTTCCAGGATCCGGCCGTCGGCGGCCACCCGCATCCGCACCAGCGGCACGCCCAGGCTCTGCCGCACGCCCTCGTAGCCCGGTGGCGGGTCGTCGGTGCCCGCGCTCGACCAGCGGACCTCGCCCCGGTCGCTCGAGCGGGAGGTCATCGTGACGTCGCCCACCTCCTGCTCGAGCGTGGCCACGCCGGCGTCGTCCACGGCCACCACCCGCCAGGTCCTGGTGGAGTCGGTCATCGTCTCGACCGTCTGCGTGACCCCGTTCATCGTGGTCTCGGTGAGCGCGCGGTGGGCCACGCGGCTGGCGAGCGTGTCGCCCGCGGCGAAAAGGTACCGCAGGTGGACGACCTCCGGCGGCGCGGTCGATTCGGCCGCGGCCAGCGTCGTCACGGCGAGCCAGGCGATGGCCGCCCGCCACGGGATCGATGCCCGGCGGCCGCTCATGCTCCCCCCTCCGGTCTGCTCCGCTCGGCGGCCCGCAGGCCACCCCCCCAGGCGAGCTTCTCCCGGAGCGTGCGATAGTAGCCGTGGCCGCCGATCTCGACGAGCGTGAACCGCGGCTCGGCCCGGCGCACGCGGATCGCGTCGCCCGGCGCCAGTTCGGCCACCACGCGGCCATCCACGAGGCAGGCGGAGCCGGCGTTGGGCTGCGGCACCCGCAGTTCGTAGCGCCGGGCGGCGGAGTCGACGACGGTGCGGTTGGTGAGCGTGTGCGGGTTGAGCGGCGTGAACACGAAGGCGTCCATGTCCTTCCGCACGATCGGGCCTCCCGCGGAGAGGTTGTAGGCGGTGGAGCCGACGGGCGTGGAGACGATCAGGCCGTCGGCCCGGTAGGTGGTGGCCGGCTCGCCGTCCACGACCAGATCGATCTCGATCATCGTGAAGGGGGGGCCTGCGAGCAGCGACACCTCGTTGAGCCCCAGCTCGCGGTGCACGACGCTTCCGCCCCGCACCACCTCGCACTCGAGCATCATGTGATCGACCAGCCGGAAGCGGCCCGCCTCCACCTCGGCGAGCGCCGCCGCAGCCTGCTCGCGACGGGTGTCGGCCAGGAACCCGAGCCGGCCCAGGTTGATGCCGAGCGCAGGCACCTGCGTGTAGCCCATCCAGCGGGCGGCGCGGAGGATCGAGCCGTCGCCCCCCAGCACGATCACGAGGTCGGCGTCATCGAGCGGGCCGTCGGTGGGCGGGGCGGGGCGGTCCGCGGCGTCCTGCACCATCCGCCGCACGCGGTGGCCGCGGCCGGCCAGGAGGCCCGCGAGCCGGTCGGCTTCGGCGGCGACCGCGGCCGAGCCGACGAGCACGACGGCGAGGTCCGCGGGCGGCTGCTCGGAACGCAGGCGTGAGGCACGCGGCATCGGCGAACCGTCGGGGGAAAGGGAAGCGGGACGGAGCGGCGGCCGATCGCTCAGCGGTCGACCGCCGCGTGGGAGATGGCGGCGGCCCGCCGGGGGTCGCGGCCGGCCAGCCGTCGGCAGGCGGCGGCGATCCCGGTGGCGTCGAGGCCGAGTTCGGCGAGCAGTTCGCCCCGCTCGCCGTGCTCGACGAACCGGTCGGGCAGTCCGAGCCGCTGGATCGGCCCGGCGGCGAGCCCCGCATCGGAGACCATCTCGAGCACCGCGGAGCCGAAGCCGGTGGGCAGGGCGTTCTCCTCGACCGTGAGCGTCCAGGGGGCCGCCTCGATCCGCTCGAGCAGGAGCGCCGTGTCGAGCGGCTTCACGAACCGCGCGTTGATCACCGTGACCTCGAGCCCCTCCTCCCGCAGCGCGGCGGCGGCCTTGTCCGCCACGCCGAGCAGCGTGCCGCAGGCGATCACCAGGCCGTCGCCCCCTTCGGAGACGAGCTCCGCCCGACCGAGTGCGATGGGCGGCCGCGGGCCGGCCTGCCGCTCCACCGCCGTCTTGGGATAGCGGATCGCGACCGGGCCGTCGTGCTCGAGCGCCCAATCGAGCATCGCGGTCAGGTCGTGCTCGTCGCCCGGGGCCATCACCACCATGTTGGGGAACAGCCGCAGGTAGCCGAGGTCGAAGGCGCCGTGGTGCGTCGGCCCGTCGGGGCCGGTGAGGCCCGCCCGGTCGAGCATGAAGGTGACCGGCAGGTTCTGGAGGCAGACCTCCTGGAAGATCTGGTCGTAGGAGCGCTGCAGGAAGGTGCTGTAGATGTCGACGATCGGCCGGCAGCCCGCCTTGGCCTGGCCCGCCGCGAAGGCCACGGCGTGCGACTCGCAGATGCCCACGTCGAAGAACCGCTCGGGAAACTCGGCCCGCACCTTCTCGAGCTTGTTGCCCTGGCACATCGCCGCGGTCAGCACCGTGACCCGCGGGTTCTCGCGCATGGCCGTGGCGATCGCCGCCGAGGCGATGTCGGTGTAGGCCTTGGTCGACGACTTTTTGATCGAGACGATGCAGTCCTCGTCGTCGCACTCGAACGGGGCCGGGGTGTGGAAGAAGACGGGATCGTCCTCGGCCGGCTTGAAGCCGTGCCCCTTCTCCGTGAGCACGTGCAGCAGGATCGGACCCTCCTCGTCCTTGACCAGCTCGAGGTAGCGGATCAGGTTCGGCAGCGAATGCCCCTCCACCGGGCCGAAGTAGCGGACGCTAAGCGCCTAGAAGAGGGCGCCGCCGTGGAGCGAGGTCTTGATCGAGTCCTTGACGCCGGAGAGCATCCGCTCCATCTGCTCGCCCACCACCGGCACGCCCTTGATGATCTCGCCGGCCTGCTGCTTGATGCCGCGATACCAGGGATTCGTGCGGATGATGTCGAGATACTCGGCGAGCGCCCCGACCCGCGGGCAGATCGACATCTTGTTGTCGTTGAGGATCACGAGCAGCCGCTTCTTGAGGAAGCCGGCGTTGTTGAGCGCCTCGAACACGATGCCGGAGGGGAGCGCCCCGTCGCCGATCACCGCCACGCTGCGGCGGTCGTCTTCGCCGAGCAGCCCGTCGCCGCTGGCGAGGCCGAGGGCCGTGGAGACGCTGCAGCCCGCGTGGCCCGTCATGAAGAGGTCGTAGGGGCTCTCCTCCGGATTGGGGTAGCCCATCAGGCCGCCGCGGGTCCGGATCGTGCCGAACTGCGGATAGCGGCCGGTGATCAGCTTGTGGGGGTAGATCTGATGGCCGGTATCCCAGATCAGCCGGTCACGGCTGAAGTCGAAGACCCGATGCAGCGCCAGGCAGAGTTCGACCACGCCGAGGTTGGAGGCGAAGTGGGCCGTCCGCGAGGCGGCGACCTCGGTCAGGGCCCGCCGCATCTCGACGGCCAGCCGCTCGAGTTCCTCGAGCGACAGCCGACGCAGGTCGTGCGGCGAGGTGATCGAGGGGAGGATGTCGGCCATGATGATGTGCGTCCGTGGTGTCGGTCGTCGGGCGGGCGAATCGGGCGGTATGGTCAATGGTTGCGGGTCACGATCCAATGGGCCAGGGCCGCAAGTTCCGCGGCCGACTCCCCCAGTTCGGCGGCCGCGGCGGCCGCTTCGGCGGCGAGCATCGTGGCCCGGTCACGGGCCGCCTCGATGCCCAGCACGGTGGGGTAGGTGAGCTTGCCCCGGCCCGCGTCCTTGCCGACCCGCTTCCCGACGGTCGCCTCGTCCCCCTCGGCGTCGAGGAGGTCGTCGGCGATCTGGAAGCAGAGGCCGAAGGCCCGGCCGAAGCGGTCGAGCGCCTCGAGCTGCGCGGGCTCGGCCTCGACGGCGATGCCGCCCAGTTCGAGCGCCGCCCGAAACAGCGCGCCCGTCTTGCGGCGGTGGATCCGCTCCATCCAGGCCACCTGGGCGTCGGCGGTCAAGAGGTCGG